>JAXHUQ010000013.1:0-25578 GCA_034189535.1 Halobacteriota archaeon
ATATGGTCGAATCATTGTAATACGATTCGGAAAGCTGGCAGACCATCTGTGATCTGTATCCACAGGGATCATCGTTTGGATTTGAGAAACCGAATTTTACATCATCTCTTCCGAGTACCTCATACCAGTTTGTACTGTTTATCTCATCTGAATATTTGCTATCTTCAAGATATGCTACAACCATCTGGTTCTTTGCAAATTTAACACACCATTCGGCATAATCAGGGTACATAATAGTTGGAATGAGAGTGTAGTCTGCCGATGCTACAACATCAGCTGTCTTGTTCAGTTCGGTAACCTTTCTTACGGCCTTTGCAGATCCGCTTGCCTCTCTCTGAACATCGACGTTAGGATGTCTTGCTTCCATGATCTCTTCAATCTCTGCAAGTGGATTTGTCAGGCTTCCTGCATGAAATACCTTCAGATATATCGTCTCGTTCTCTGGCTGAGGTACTTCCGTTTCTGTTGGCTCTTCCGTTGATTCAGGTGCCATGGTTGGCGTTTCTGTCTCTGTTTCTGTCTCTTGCGGTTCAATTGGCGTTTGATCTCCTTCATCACCGACACAACCGGCGGTGATTGAAACTAATAAAACGCATAATATCAGTAAAGCTATCCTTTTCATTATGCTCACCTTATATAGTAACCACTATAACCTACTATATAAATACTTCTGTAATTAAATTCGGTTGACTCTTCTTGCTAATTTTGATATGTACATGTCCTTAAGCGAGAAAGAAATTTCAAGTTATAATATCTCTTAACTGGTTTTTATCACAATTTCAAGGGTTTTTCACCCTCATAAACTCCAGTAATTCTTCTGTATCTCTTTTACTGCTTCAACACGCCCTTTGACGCCTTCTGAGAGCTTATCCTTTGGAACCTGGTAAGGTTCTGCGGTTGTAATTCCAAAATCTCCGAGGGAGTTAAATACCGAGATCACAGAGCATGTCAGAGCCCGGAAATCATAACCGCCTTCAAGAGTGAGAACAAGATTTCCACAGGTCTCATCTGCCACCATCTTCATCTTATCGGTGAAATCCGCATAGGCCGCGGTTGAGAGTGACATACCTGCCAGAGGATCGGCAAAATGAGCATCAAAACCGGCAGATATCAGAATAAAATCAGGATCAAATTCAAGGGAGATAGGAATAACCACCTCGTCCATCACATATGAGTAACTCACATCACCGGTACTGCCCGGAAGCGGAATATCAACAGTATAACCCTGACCATCACCAAGACCAGTATCAGTTGTAAATCCTGTTCCTGGATAGAGTGGGCTCTGGTGTGTTGAGATATAAAGGACTGAAGGGTCATCGTAGAAAGAGTCCTGGGTACCATTTCCGTGATGCACATCCCAATCGAATATCAGAATCTTTCCAATATTTCTCTCCTTTTTCAGGTATCTGGCAGCGATTGCAACATTGTTAAAGAGACAAAAACCCATCCCTTCATTAGATTCTGCGTGGTGTCCCGGGGGTCTTGGGAGTGCAAAAGCATTCTTTACATCACCCCTCAGAACCAAGTCTGCGGCATTGATAAGTCCGCCGGCTGCGAGAAGTGCGGCGTTGTAAGAACCTCTTGATACCGGAGTATCAGGATCGAGCCACCCCTCCTTTCCTGCGATCAAATCGACCTCGGATATATATGATGCGTCATGGACATACCCTATCTGCTCAAGTGTCGCCTTCGTTGGTTGTATCTCTTCAAGTTTGTTTATCAAATCCGTCTCTTCAAGACCCATCATGATCCGCCTTAGCCTATCGCTACATTCGGGATGGCCACGTGTATTGTGCTTGAGATAATCGGGATGGTAAACAAAACCAGTCTTTAACATCTTATTTAAATAATGGATGACCACTAATAAATAGATTGCCAATGAAAAGCCCGCCGATTCAATTTGAGATAGTTGCAAAAGATGTTATGGGTAGGATCGGTAGACTGACGACACCATCCGGAACGATCGAGACACCGACTGTACTTCCCGTAATCAATCCGAATATTCAGATCATAAAGCCCTGCGAGATGCGAAGATATGGTGCCGAAGCGATAATCACAAACTCATACATAATATACAGAAATGAGGAATTGAGGAATAGAGCCATCAGTGAGGGGTTACACGTTATGCTTGGTTGGGACGGTGTGGTGATGACCGACTCGGGCGCATTTCAACTCTCAGAATTTGGAGATATCGAGATAGAAAATGAAGAGATTATCAAGTTTCAGGAACAGATAGGCTCGGATATCGTGGTTCCTCTCGATATTCCCACCCCTCCTGATGTCGAGAGATCCCAAGCAGAGGAAGAATTGAAGGAGACTTTAAGGCGACTAAGTGAAGCGAGAAAACTCAGTGAAATGACGATGGCAGGGCCGGTTCAGGGATCAACATTTCTTGATCTGAGGGAAGAGAGTGCAAGAGAGGTTACAAAGATTGGATTTGAGATATACCCGCTCGGTGCTGTTGTCCCCCTGATGGAGTCATATAGGTACTCCGATCTTGTAGATGTTATCGCATCTTCGAAGAAATTCTTACCACCTAGTGCTCCTGTTCACCTATTCGGCGCGGGCCACCCAATGGTATTTGCCCTTGCAGTACTCCTCGGATGCGATTTATTCGATTCGGCGGCATACGCACTGTATGCAAAGAAGGGTCGGTATCTCACTGATCACAAGACATACGATGTAGGTGATCTTCTCTACCTTCCATGCTCCTGCCCGGTCTGCTCGTCTTACGAGCCTAAAGACCTTAAAAAGGATCTCAAACTACTCTCGGAACATAACTTATACATCACCTTTGAGGAGATTAGGCTTATAAAACAGAGTATAAGGGAAGGAAACCTCTGGGAGCTTGCGGAGCGCAGATGTAGGGCCCACCCATTCCTTCTAGATGGCCTGAAAAGAGCAATAAATTATGTGGAACTTATGGAGAAGTTCAATTCCCAGGCAAAGTCCACCTTCTATTATCTAGGCGAGACCTCTGCTCGCAGACCTGAGGTATTTCGGTACAAGAAGATGCTTGACAGATTCGATTTATCGGGAAGGGTACTTATCTTTGCAGGAAGGGAGATCAAGGGTTGGAAGAAGGAAGGGTATGATCACATATTCTTGATGAAAGCCCCGTTCGGTCCCTATCCGATTGAACTGAAGGGAACATACCCCCTATATCAATCCGAGGGTCCAAAAGAGATGGACTACGAAGGGATAACGGTTGCTCTTGAGAACCTCTTGAAGCTTATTGAGTGTTACGATGATGTGAAGTTTGTCTTCGTCTACGACGATTCCTGGGAACACCCTCTGATAAGCGAGATTGGCAAGAACTGCAGTCTAGTGAAGCTCTAGTCGGATGATCCTCTTCCAAGAGAAAATTCTTTATGTATCACATCTATTGCCGAACGTGAGTCCTTCTTCTCGATGACAAGTGATATGTTGTGCTCTGATGATCCCTGAGATATCATAATCACGCTGATATCATTCTTACCGAGTACAGTAAATATCCTACCTGCAACGCCGGGGACTCCTGCCATACCGGCACCAACGACTGCAAGGGCGCAGACATCTTTGTTGTAGGTTATATCTCTTATCGTGGTCTTATCAAAACCCTTTTTCAGTGCCCTTAAAGCCTTCTTGAGGTGTGGACCATCTATTACCAACGATATATTTCTCTCCGATGAACCCTGGGATATGATTATTATGTCCACCGATTCATCGGCAAGTATGGAAAATACCCGTGCGGAAACCTTTGCAGAACCGACAAGACCCGGTCCTGAGATGTTTATCAGTGCGACATTTTTTATGAGTGTTATGGCCTTTACAACATCCTCATCCTGCTCGAGATCCCGTGTAATTATCGTACCGGGATCATTTGGTTTGAAGGTATTTTTTACCCTTACGGGGATAAGATTTCTCATCGCAGGCTCAAGTGCACTGGGATGAAGTATGTTGGCACCAAAAAATGAGAGTTCCATCGCCTCGATATAGGATATCGCCGGAATTCTTCTCGCATGGGGGATTATCTTGGGATCCGCACTCATTATCCCCTCGGTCTCCTTCCACAGCCAGATCTCATCGGCACCTATTCCCGCGCCGATTATGGTGGCCGTATAGTCAGAACCGCCCCTTCCAAGCGTGGTAATTATCTGTTTCTTTGTCTCACCGATATATCCTGTAACCACAGGCACAATACCGTCTCCAAGAACCGGAAGCAAACGTTCTTGTATGGTACTCTCTGCAATGTCGAGCGGTCTTGCATTTCTGTACACATCATCTGTTATAATACCAACCTTACCTCCGAGCATTGGCTCGGAATCGACTCCAATAGATCTTATGGCCCCTGATAAGATGGGTACGGACAATCGCTCCCCAAAAGACTGGATATAATCCATCGACCTCTCGGTAAGCTCGCCTAGGTGGCATATACCAATTAGTGCCTTCTCCATCTCGTCGAGTCTGGCATCGATCTCGGAGAGGACTTCGTCCAGTATCACTTCATCATCAATCGAACCAATAGCTGCTTTATGGTGCAGATCGGAAAGCTCTCGGACAAACATTAAAAGACCATCTGTTTTATCCTCGTTTGGAGCAGACTTGGAGGCTTCATAAAGCCTGTCTGTTACACCATACATCGCAGATGTCACAACACATATCTCTGTCTTTCTGTCCTTGTAGCTCTTGACGAGCTCTGCAACATGCCTTATCTTTTCACTATCAGCAACCGAGATTCCACCAAATTTCATAACTAGTCTCAAGAGAATTCACCTCAAAGTAGTCCTGTTCCAAATATCGCCCCGATAGCGAGTGAAACCGTAGCAATATAAGCTGATTTATCCCATGCAAGTACCTTTTTACCATCAAGCGGGCCGAAGGGGATCATATTAAAAGCTGCGATCCATGCATTGATCATCGCACCGAATCTTCCGATCTGGTAGAGCAAAGAGAATGAATTGCTACTTAAAAGCGCAATCGATGCAAAGATTCCTGCCATCAGTAAATTTGTCATAGCACCGGATATCGATATCTTCCCATTCTCCTCTCGCGTCACTTGCCCTGATATCATTACTGCCCCTGGAGCTGCAAAGACTATAGCTGAGAAATATGCGATTACAACCGCAAAAAATAGCATCTTAAGACTCATTCTAAACTCAGCCCAGCATCCATACCTCTGTGCCACTACCTTATGGGCTAGCTCATGGAATATGAAAGCAGGACCTATGGTAGAAAGTGATATCACCATCGATAACAACAAGTTCCCACTTCCTATGGCAAAAGAGAATGCAAGTGAGATAAATACCCATGCGATGAGAAGCTCCCTTATCTCAGTTTCACTTGTTCTTAGTCTCATCCGATTATGCCTCCAAAGATCGAAATGGCATCGCCGACCAGAACGTCCAGTTCCAGACCAGTGAACTGTAGGACCACATAAGCACCCAAAAAGGTTCCTATGATGCTTCCTATGTTTGCAAGAGCCGCAACGAAGATGACCCTGAAGAAGCTGTTGTTCATAAGTTCACTAAAGGTCTCAACATCCATCATAGTCTTGAGATCTTCAACACTCGGAGGCCTCATACGTGCCTCAACAAGTCCGGCAAACCATCCGGCTGCCATCATAGGGTTGAGGGAAGTGAGCCACGCTATTCCGAATGCAGTGAGTATGGATAACGGGTGCCCTCTGGCAATGGCAGTGCCTATTGCTGCAAGTGTACCATTTATCACTATCCAGAATGAAAGAGAAATTAAGAGCGTATTGATTGATACACCCGACATCAGAATTATCCCAAACAAGAGTAAGACAAATACGACAATACCGACCCCAACAACCCTTCCAAAACTCACTCTCCTCTTACGGACTTTTCTGAGCTCTGATAATGGAGGAATCGCCTCAGGATTTTTTATGTTCTTAAGTATTCCTTCCTTGTGACCTGCACCAACTACCGCGACAACATCTTTTTCTTTTGCGATATCCAGAAGATTTGACGCAAGATACGCATCCCGCTCATCAACGAGTACACGGGCCATGGTTGGAGATGACTTTCTCAGTTGTTTTATCAGGCTATCAACCACATCCTCATCTGTTATCGTCTCAAGATCTATCTCCTCACCGCCCCTTATAAATGACCAGATGACGGCTCCGAGTAATCTGAACTTCTCAAAGAATCCCATCTCTGTCCAGAATCGTTGAAGAGTGACCTGTATATCTCGGTCTATCAACGCAAGTTCTATTCCCAGCTCTTCGGCTTTGTCTATTGCCGAGATCATCTCAGCACCTGGATCAATTCCCACAGAAGCACCGATCCTCCTCTGAATAAATGCAAGAATCGATTGAATGAGGAAGACGTACATGTTATTGCCACCCAGAACGTCCCTTACAGAGACATCTCTTACGTCTCCACGCAACGCTTTGAACCTACCGTTACATAGCTCTACGGCAACAACATCCGGGCGCACTTGTTCAATGGCCTCATTTACCTCCTCTATGCTCTTTTCAGATACGTGTGAAGTCCCAACAAGTGTTATATTACCCATATCATCTCTCTCTTTTCAGTTCGATGGCTTTCATTAGGTCCGTCCTGGACAGGATTCCGATCATAGCTTCATTTTCCATTACAATTAACCTTCCTATGTTATTTTTAGACATCAACTTAAGTGCATCGACTGCGTCATCATCAGGCGAGATACCGATGACATCTTTGCTCATAACATCGGATACTTTTGTTGAATCCCTATCTTCCATTGAGATACCTCTTATATCGTGCAAGGTGACAACTCCAAGAACCTTGCTACCATCAATCTCTTCATCCACTACAGGGTAACCCATATGCTTCTCTTTGAACATGAGTACGGTCAATTCGGTTATCGATGCATCAGGTGAGACCGTCATCACCTCTCTACTGAAGAGGTTCCCGACCTTCGTTCCTTCAAGAGATATGTCAATAATAGTTGCTTTCTCCTCCTCGGTTGCCCCAATGTAGATAAAAAATGCAATCAATACAAGTAATGGGTTTACAAGAAATCCGAAGATCCCCATAAGCACCGCAATCACCTTTCCGAAGTATACCGCCCTTCTCGTCGCCTTGAGATAAGACATCCTCTTTGCAAAGTAGGCCCTCAAGAATCTACCACCGTCCATCGGAAACGCCGGAAGAAGATTGAAGATAGCAAGAAACATATTCAAGTATCCGAGGATGAATAGGAGTACGGTTATCTCGGATATGGGTTTGGTATAACCTTCTAGTGTAAATAAGGTACTGTAGAACTCCCTGAGTAGTCCGATACCCGATGATCCCTCTAGCAAGCTAGATGATATAAGAAATGATGTAAAGAACGTAGCACCTATAGCAATACTCATCCCAGGGCCTGCAAGTGCCATCCTTGACTCAACCCTAGGATCTCTTGGAATCTTCTCTATGGATGCCACTCCACCGAAGATGAACAAAGTTATACTGTCTATCTTGATCCCATTTCTAATCGCAACAGACGAGTGCGATAGCTCATGAAAGACCACACAAGAAAATAGGAGTACAACAGTGGCAGTTGAGAAGAGGTAGTTCGATTCCAGACCCTTAAATCCAAAAGGTACCGGGCTCATCTCAGCAAATGTAAATACAAATAGCGGGAGTATTAGGATAAATGATACGTGCAGCTTTATCGGTATTCCCATTACCTTTCCAATCTCGACTGAACCTTTCACAAATCCCTACATTGGATTGAAGTAACATAATACTTCTTTAAAAAAGTCTTTCATGTATTGTTCTAATTTTTATACCGGTTTTTTGATATGAAGGTGATGGTTGCCGAGTATGCGGTCGGTGTAGGGGACGATTTATATATTACAGAGGGTATGCCGATGCTTACGACGCTTCTTGATAGTTTTGAAGCGTTAGGTCATGACGTAATTTATCCAGAAAATATAGATGACTTTGGAGAATATATTATGAGAAACTCTGGGGATTGCGAATGCGGACTCGTCATTGCGCCGGACACGCTCTTGTATGAGTACACACAGATGCTTGAAGAGAATACGGTAAATCTAGGATCTTCACCCGCTTCCGTGAAGCTCTGTGCTGACAAGAGACGTACCTCTGAAAGACTTATAGAGCATGGTATTTCAACTCCCAAGGTCTTTGAGTCGCCTCCATCGAAGCCTGCCAAAAAGTATGTTGTAAAACCTATACAAGGATGCGCCTCTGAAGGTGTTCAAATCACTGAAGACTTTCTTTTAAGAAACGATCATCTTACGACCGAGTTTGTAGAGGGAGATCATCTGAGTGTCAGTCTTATAGTTGGAGATAGTGCCCTTCCATTGACGATAAACAGACAAATATTAGAGTTTTCCGATGAGATCAATTACATAGGTGGTGTAGTTCCTTGTGAAGTTTCTGCAAAAGAAGAGATAATCGACGTTGCGATAAGATCTGCTGTTGCTCTCGGATGCAGAGGATACGTGGGAGTTGACATCGTTTCAGGCGATCAGTTTTATGTTGTTGATGTAAATCCCAGACCAACAACATCTATTCTTGGGATAAGGAGTGTGATGAAAGAGGAGATTGCAGACCTCATACTCAAGGCGAAGTTCGGAAGTTTACCCGACGCTGTGAATATCAGTGGAGAAGCCTCTTTTCGGTTGAATGATCTACCATGATGAGGTGGCGTTGAAAAGAGTTCTTCCAAAAGCTAATATCTCAACTCTTCACCGGTATCATCCGAAGCTTCAAGTCCGACAAGCTCATTTAAGCGTGCCTTGAACTCTTCTGATCTCAGAGTCTCAATGAAGATCCGAACCTCTCTTTTTTTCATCTTCTGCTTTGGGACTGCGATATCGTACATCTCGTCCTTCACAGGGACAAAATTCAGATCATACTGATCTGCAACCGCCTCAATTCCAAGCCCGACATCGGCCTTACCATATGCGATTGCGGCAGCGATTGCATTATGTGTTTTCGCCTCTATCTCATAGCCCTGTATAGCCTTTGCTACCTCCTCAAAACCCACGCCTCTTTTGGAAGACAAGTGACTGAGTTCCATATCCAGAAGAATCCTGGTACCGGATCCTCTGTTTCTATTTATGAAACGGAGATCCTCTTTTGTCAGATCTTCGACAGTCTCAATTCCTAGTGGATTTCCTTTGGCCACAATGAGCCCCTGTCTCCTTTTATACCCTCTAAAAAGCAATGCTTCAGTCGCCTCACCTCTGAAGTATGAAGTATTATATTCTCCCGTCTTCTCATCCAGAAGGTGCATTCCTGCTACATCTGCCTCACCTCTTCTTATCGCAGCAAGTCCCCCGGTGGATCCGACGTTTATTATCTTCGTCGCTATACCGTGATCTTCACTCAGTATACCTACAAGGAGGTCGATTCCCAAGCAATGACTACCTATAATGCAGAGATCAGCAGGTTTGAGCGTCTCTGTTGCAAGCTCCACCTCCATCACCTCACCTTCTGCCACCATCTCGACATTTTCAGGAATTCTCACGTATCCGTCAGCATTTGCAAGTGTCGTGATTGCGCCGGAACCGGTCAGTATCGGATAAACAACGAAGGAATCAAAGAGTGGTATTACATTAACCATAAGATACTCGTACCTCCCTTTGGCAGAGAATAGCTTGACGGCGGTCTTTGCATGAATCCTCTTGTGATCTTCGGTCGTCTGTGGTAACCCTTGCATCTTCTTTATCAGTGGAGCGACAAATGTGTTGAATACAACAAGTGCTGAAGTTGGATACCCCGGTAGACCGAAGACGGGCTTGCCCATACACACACCTATCAGGACAGGTTTTCCCGGTTTGATTGCAACACCGTGTATCAAGACCTCGCCAAGTTCGGCAATTATCTTATACAGGATATCTCCTACACCGGCAGAAGTCCCACCTGATGTTAGAACAATGTCATAATCGCCTGTAAGACACTCCTTCAGTCTCTCATAGATCTCATCAAAGTTATCCCTTGCTATACCTGCATAGGTAGGTTCTCCGCCAAGGTCCTTTATATAATCCGCAACAGCCCTGGCATTCACATCATATATCTTTGCGTATTCAAGTTCTGTCCCCGGCTCGATTATCTCGTTACCCGTGGAGATTATCGCAACTCTTGGTTTCTTATATACGGATACGGTCTTGAACCCTGAAGCAGCCAGAACCCCGGTCTCGCGTGGAGTAAGGCGAGTTCCCCTTCGCATGATCGTCTCTCCCCGCATAATATCACTTCCTGCTGCCATGATATTCTCTCCGGGAACAACAGGCCTGAATATCTCTATCTCGCCATTTTTATCACCGGTGTACTCGACCATAACAACGGCATTTGCACCGTAAGGTATCGGCGCACCTGTTGCTATTCCTACACAGATACCTCTCTTCACCGTAAGATCGCTATCATCACCTGCCCTTATTTCACCAACAAATCTCAATCTCACAGGATTTTGTTCATCGACATAAAAAGTGTCCTCGGCTACGACTGCATAACCGTCCATGCTTGCCCTATCAAATGAAGGAACATCTATTTTAGAGACCAGATCTTTTGAGATTACCCTGCCTAACGCATCATCTAACGGAACATATTCTTCGGCAGAAACGATATCCATGGCATCTATTATCCTCTCTGCCTCCTTCAGGGACACTACGTCCAAAAACTCTCTTCTCTCCATCTCAATCAGGACAAATCTATTTAGTAGAGGCCATTGCCATCTATAAAGTTATTCCTTTCGTGGAGAATAAACTGAAACCGTAATATATATACTTACGTAAAAATGATAAAACTTGATTAATTGACCGGGAGGAAAATTATGGGTGAAGATGATAGGTGTTGTACATATTATTGCAAAGACACAATGTTACACAAAGGCGATCAATGTGAAGGGAAGATTTTGAGAAAAGAACCTATTTTATCTCCTGAAAAGATGATAGGACAGATTTCGGGAGCCAAGACCACTTTGGGTGGGGATATTAAGGAAGGAACCCTATATTATCTGTATCAATGTGAAAATGGCCATATACTGTACAGGCCTGGCGATTGGGCAGATGTAGAAGAGGTTTCACTTGGCACGATAAAATCATCAAATGATATTGTCAACAAACCACCAACTTACGAGGGAGCGTGACCAGTCATGAAGAAGAGACCAGCACAGGATGAAAGCGTATTCACGCCATATATGAGAAAATTATACAGCAGAACCGTTACCGGAAGACCGGGAGATAGTAGCGAGGAGGCTATCAAGTACACTCAAACCATCTCCGAAAAGTTACATGCCGAGTCACAGGCAGAATGGATATCACGATTACACGAGTACACATACGGGTGTGAGACTATCTTGAAGGATGCAATGGAGAATGAAGTCACTCCGGAGGCGCAGGAGGAGGCTACAAAAGAACTGACATTTGGCGCATACGCACCCGGTGTCTTCCCGGCAGTTCCTGTAATACCGGTGAAGATGGTGCCAACCATGTTGAATCAGGTTTATGGCCCTTCGGCAGATGTCTGCTGGGTCAATCTCGATGAATTCACGATGGAGAGTCAATGGGTAAGCGGCTGGCACTTTGAGAAGGGAGTTCAGTCAATGAACAATCTCTGGTTCCTCGATGATGACTGGAAGCTGATGCTCGACAGAAGACACATGAGAACCGGTGAAAAGTTCAAACAGCTATGCGTACAAAGGACCTTTGTTGATGGTGCAACAATGGCATCGGATGTGCTTAAAGATATTAGAAATGAGAATGATCCCGAGCACTCCGACTCACCACTCTACTTCCATGGGGTCGTTAACAACGCCACCGTAGATGCTCTGTACGGAAGTAGAAGCGGTTTTGAGTTGGTGCACCTCATGAATGCTTACATCACATCAAAGATCGGTTTCCCGTATCAGACATACAACTGTTTCCTACCGATGCCTAATATGTATGATCTCCTACTGCAATTACCTGTTGAGTCGGTTCCACCACAGATAATGGGCCTTTATATGGGTACCGATAAATGGGTCTCATGCTACACACTGTCACATCTGGAGACATTACACGAGATCTTCGGAGAAGAGATGATCCCACCAACGCCTGCCGAGAGCATAAACTCCTCCATAAAGTACGGTGATGATCTCTTCAAGTATCCCGCAAGCTTCAAGCAGTCCAAGTATCTGTATGGTCAAGAATCGATGTGCAGGACACCAACAGATTATCCATGTGCACAGAAAGCGATTCCGACGATAATGGATGCAACAGCTGAGATTGAGGCTGCACGAAACGAGCACTCCGACTGGTTAACTCAGTAATATCATCCCCCAATATTCAGAACTCCGTGATGACCCCTTACGGAAGAGCGGAGTCGGCCAATTATTTTTAGTTCAAGTAATGAATCTTGATAGTGTACATTGTGTACTCGATTTAAGATAATCTGCAAGCATCTTCTCGGTGTAATAACTGAAGGGCGAGAGTATGCTCTCTGCTGCCCTTACAAGGTATGTGATGTACTTATCCGCATCGTACTTCTCATCACCAGATGCAAGTTCCCACGCTTTGACCCTGTCTGTGTATCTTCTCGATCTTGAGTCGGTGATTATGTACCTTACTGATTCGCCGGGATTCTTCACGATACCGTATTCACTCAGTTGTAGAAGGGACGCGACATTGTTATTGAACTGTGCATAGTAATCAATCTCCTTTGAGACAGTGGACCTGAATACAAGTTCTTCGAGTTTGCATTCTCCATTCTTTAGCCGTGCTGCATAGCTTTTAAGGACCTCCAATGCAGAAGGGACCTGTTCATACAGCCCCTTTGTGTCTTCAGCTAAGGAAAGTTCCCTTAGCACGTCCGTTTGAGCAGCTTTTATCAGGGCACACATATCTCTTCTTCTTATCTCCACGCCTCTTATCTTCATCTCGCCGGTATCAAGCAGCCCATAGTATCTGTTGAGCGCCCCGACGTTGTTGGTCTTGTTTAAGAGAAAGACTATCCATCTATAAGTACCTTCAATCTCGATTGGAAGACCGGTCTCTTTGGTTATCTGCGAGATGAGATCGTCCAGATCACCGGTAGGATCACTACTCTTCAACCACAGTGAGTCGACTATTCCGTGCAGCACTTCATAACCAAGAGCCTCCGCAACCTCAGTCGATTTTATAAGTATCTCTCTAGCATACGCATTTATAGCTTCATGACATTCAATTCTTCCAAACCTTGCATTCCTGTAACCCGTGTAACCGAAGCATGTGACAAGCAACCACTTGAGTGCCTTTGACCGATCTTTATAGGTATCATGATTGTCTCTATATCCTTCATCTCGCATCCTATTCTTGTACTCGCCCCTTCGCCAGATTATAGGCTCTAGGACCTTTGGTATCAAACCTATCTGCTGCTCACAGATGTTATAATCTATCACAGGAACGTGTTTTTTACCCTTGCAACAGCCACATAAGATTGTTTCGGGAGAAATATTATACTTCACCATGATGTTGGGAAAGAGCGATGTAAAATCTATCTCGATCACATCTTCGTGTACTCCAACGATAGGATCATAGATCATAGCACCCCTGTCAGAGCGGAAGAGCTTTTCAGCGGTTTTGAAGTTCTCAGGAAGGTTCTTCTTCCACATCACGAGGGTATCGTCCTTCAGCGCTTGGCAGATCTGCATAGCGCTTATAGAGGTACCTGGGGTGATTCTTGCTTGAGTTTGGATCGGTATTCTTGAAAGCCTTGCAAGTTCGACCACGCCACTAAGACCGGACTCAGCATAAATGAAGGAGCTGTTTCTATCGATATGTAGTCTACCTCTCAAGAGTTGTCTGGGTGGTCTGTAACCGACCCTGCCATAACTGAAATATGACCTGCCAGAGCTTTGAACCGTAGTATTGTTTTTTAGCCGCCCTAGGTAGAAATTATCCGACTCATTTACTTCTGCCCTGTGGTACAGGTATGGTAAAATGAAGGTATCTCCACCATCGGTGTAGATTATATCGGGATCAAACTTGCTAGTCAGGTCCTTCAGACCGGCTAAAAGGTCCGTCTCATCCCCACCCTCAAGAAGGCAGTCATCAAAAGAGACACTCAGGATAGGATCATCAAATGTCGGGATCTTGTCTTTCTTCTTAACCTCAACACCAACTTCAACACCCTTCAATGGTGGTAACCGGTAGTCTATCGAATAGATGTTATCAAGGCATCTGAGATCGCCATTCAACCTTGAATATCCAAAGGGAAAGATATCTTTTTCAAGCATATACCTGATCGGGATGCCTATGTCTACGTTGAACAACTCATATAGTCTGAAGTCCCCCATCAAGTCGACCTTGTTTGCAAGTTTGATGAGGGAGCGGTAGTCATTCAAAGAGACTCGGAGGACATTCTTCTTAGCCCGTAGGGGTTAAGTATGTGAGATTCATAACCAAGATGATCGATACACCCCAAATCTTGTAGATACGAGTAGATAGAGTCTAGCTCTGATATTTTGGGTGAATATATGAAGAAAGAAGGGTAAAAACCGTCTTCAACCTCTCTTTTCACCCCGTTATCCGTCTTGATCCAGATATCTATGGTGCTATCCTCATAGTTGGTATCAACATCAAGAATCCAGCCCTCTACCATCCTTTCCGGACTCCAACTCCCTTCTCAGATCTTCGATATCTTTCTCCTGCTCGAGCAAGATTGACATGAATAGAGATTCCATCGGATTCAATCTGAGGGCATAACCAGATGCAGAGCTATGAGACCTTGCCTTCTGCATAAGCCTATCAAAAGCCTCTCTATCTCTCTTTCGGAGGGCTTTTCTAAAGTCACTCCATTCCAAGACCAAACTTTCAAGAGTGTTCCTATATGTTTGTACAGTACGTCCCATACCACTGCTCAGTTCCGAATTCTTCCAGAGTCCTTTGATTGCAAGGTGTAGATCTAAGATCGATCAGGTCAACATCATCGTGATGTACATCCACGTTGTTATATAGGATCTCTTGTAGCGACGATCGTCTACTACTTCGCCTACTGTTATTTGTTACAACTGTAATCAGATCGTTATCCAAAGTCAGATCTTTGATCTTTGCAAGTGATCTTTTGAGTATCGACTCCGCCTCAACCTTTCTCAGAGCGTCGTCGAGGATCAGGTTTGTTATGTTTGAGACGATCAAGAGGGTCGGATCATACTCCCGTATTGCATACTGCAACCGTTCGTTGATGATTGTGGATAACTGGTACGCCGTGAACGATCGAGAGACAAGTACCCTTGAGAAGACGTCACGTTCATTAATGCCTCTTCTCCTACACAGATCCGCCATCATATATGGGTCAGTGGAATTTCCACCATCGATATAGATGACATTGCTATCGAAGGCTTCGACTGCCCTGACACAGAGTAGCGATGTGAGTTCGCCAATGAAAGAGGAGTCCCATCCATCTATGAGTGTGATCTTGGAAGATCTGAAACCACCGGTGAAGTGATCGAACCTCGGCCAGGAGGTGTCAAGCACTTTTGAGGCTCGATCCGTAACTGCACCTGTTTGGGGGGATGAGGTGCAAGGGTATGCTATGCTAAAATCTGATGTTAAGATGGTATTTTCTGACATACCCTCAAGTAGGAAGATAGGTCAGATATCCTTTTGGTAAGTGCGTGGTGAAAGTGAATTGATTCCAACTCTCACTTTTTCTTTCTTTTGGCCTTAAGTATCTCTCTTACATGGCTGTATGTGATTGGGTCTATTATTGCCTCATGCACGCCCTCTTCAACCTCTCCCTTCCATTTGACCTTTCCCAGGTAAGTCTCACTTGTGAGTATGCGATAGACAAGAGATCTTGATAAACCGAAAATTTTTGAGACTCGAAGCGTACTCTGCTCTCTAATATACGACCTGTAAACACTCCTTATTATCTCTGCCTCATCTCTATTTATCTCAAGTTTACCATCGACATACCTGTATCCGAAAGGAGCTTTGAACTGAGCGTGACCATCCTTGGCCTTCTTGTCCATACCAAATATGACCCTTTCACGTATTATATTCCTCTCAAACTCCGCAAATGCCCCTATGATATGAAACATGAGCTGGCCGACTGCTGTGGTGGTATCTATCTGCTCCGTAACACTCACAAAATCCACGTCATACTCTCTCAGTTCGTCTATAGTTAGTATTATATCTCTCAGTGAACGGCTCAACCTGTCCAGTTTGTAGACAAGTATCACATTTAACTCCCCTCTCCTACAGTCGTCTATCATCTTCTGTAGCTCTGGTCTATCGACCGTACTCCCACTGAGGCCTGCATCGCAATAATTCCTCACAATCTCCCAATTGTTCAGTTGGCAGTACTGCTCTAACTTCTCTATCTGTGCATCAAGGCTGATTCCTGAGCTGGCCTGCTCTTCAGTACTGACCCTAACATAGATACCTACCTTTTTTTCCCCTTTTTGTTCCATTAGGTTTACCTTTCGAAACAATACTTGATAAATCTATTGGAAAATCCATGTGACCTACAGATCACTCCGTTAAGAATCATGATAATTAGCCTTATTTTTCCCTAAGTTGTATAATTTTATAAATTTAAAATTATATATAAAATAAAGTATATAGTTTATAATATATTTGATATGATACAAGTTATACTAATTATAAAAAAAGTATTACTGAAAAATTATGAACAAAATTTTGAAGTTGCAAGTATGAGGAAAAAATAGAGCGAAAATTAAACGGGGTTAGTTCCGGACTGAACTAGACATCATATCTTGCAGCTATCGGCATCCTTCTACCCACACCAAATGCCTTCGTAGTGACCTTTAACCCTGGGGCGGCCTGTCTACGCTTGTACTCATTCATTCTGACGGCCCTCACGACCCACTCAACGGTCTCAGCCTCAAAGTTTAAGTCAATTATCTCTTCCTTTGAGAGGCATTCTTCAATGTGGTGGAAGAGTATTGCGTCAAGGACATCATACGGTGGGAGTGTATCCTGATCCAGTTGATCGGGCCTGAGCTCTGCAGAGGGAGGCTTCTTGATAATTGCCACCGGAATAATCTCTTTCGACCTGTTGATATATTCTGCAAGCTGGTATACCATCGTCTTAGGCACGTCGGAGATGACGCTGAGCCCTCCACTCATGTCACCGTACATTGTGCAGTAACCCACAGAAAGTTCACTTTTGTTCCCTGTTGAGAAGACTAGAGAACCGAACTCGTTTGAGAGGGTCATAAGAATATTTCCACGTATCCTGGCCTGAAGGTTCTCCAGTGCGAGGTCAACACCACCTTCTTCAACGTTTAGCTCACCCTTCAGAGACTTAAAGAATGTATTATATATTTCGCCTATCGGTATCACTTCAAACCTAATACCGAGGTTCTCAGCTAACTTTTTTGAGTCCTCAACGCTCCCAATTGAGGAGTAACGAGATGGCATAGAAACACCGAGGACATTCTCAGAACCGATAGCATCCTTTGCGAGGCAACAGGTCACAGCAGAGTCAATTCCTCCAGAAAGTCCGATAATTGCGCTTGGGATGCCACATTTTTTCATATAGTCTCTAATTCCAAGGATCAGGGCATCATATACCGACTTGATAGTCTCTTGTGGTTTAAAAAGTCCGGGGGATCCTAAAGATTTGGTATCGACCGTCTTTATAAACTCAACAAAAGAAGGGGCAATCTCGATTAATTCTCCATCTCCCCCGATACACATACTCATTCCATCAAAGATGAGCTCATCGTTACCCCCAACCTGATTTACAAATATAAAGGGGGATTTGTACCTCACCGCGTGATTTCTTATTATTTGATACCGAAGCTCATCCTTTCCAACGCAGAAGGGAGATGATGAGATGTTGATGAATACGGTGGCACCTTTCATAGAAAGTGTTTCTATAGGGTCAGATGAGTAAAGCCTACTGGGCCAGAGTTCGGAGTCATTCCACGCATCCTCACAGATAGATATTCCCAGAACTTCATCCTTAAAGGAAACCACAGAGGCGTTTGGTGCCGTATCAAAGTATCTACCTTCGTCAAAGACATCATATGTGGGCAACAGAGACTTATTTTGACATATTAGAATATTTCCTTGGTAAATGAATACTGCCGAGTTGTAGATACCTTTACTAACCTCTTTTCCGGTTGGGGTGGGGGCACCAACAATGACTCCTGCATGCGAGTACCGGGAAGATATCTCTACCAATTTTTCAATCTCCTCCCCTACGTTTCTGATGAACTGTGGCCTCTCAAGGAGGTCTCTTGGAGGATATCCCGTAAGATATAACTCCGGGAAGACAATCAGGTCCGAATCTTCATTATATCTGGCAAAAACATCAATCAGCCTATCCAGATTGCCTCCAACGTCTCCGACAATTGGATTCATCTGTGCAATTGTGATCTTCATCTCTACGGACTCCTTTTGTCTATAGTATAACGGGTAGCCTCTACCTAATTAAATAACGCCTCTTTGTAATATGAAGTTTGCCTGATCTGACTTGTTTGAATGGAGCAATTAAATGATTCTCGCAAAGTTTATGTAAATATAATACGTTTGGAAACTCTGGTGGTGAATGGATGGTAAAGGGCATGGCAGATCAGATCAGATCTCAGTTTTCCGATAGCGGAATAGATGTTTCGCTTGAAGAGATCGAGAAGCGATTGGATCTATTGATGAACGAATATAAAGTTCCTGAGGATGAGGCCAAACGTACCGTAACAAATTACTTCATCTCAAAGAGTGGTGCACCTAAACTGCAGTTTCAAGATTCTGAAAACTTCAAGGTGAAAGATATAAAACTCGATGGTCAGTGGATCGGTATGAGAGCAAAGGTGGTCCAACTCTGGGAGAACAAGCATGATTCGATTTCTCAAGTGGGACTCCTAGGAGATGATACCGGCACAATAAAATTCGTCTCTTGGAAGAAGGCTGCTCTACCCCTACTAAAAGAGGGTAAGAGCTACGAGTTCAAGAGTGTTGTCACCGACTCTTACAATGAAAGATTCAGCGTTAAGTTCAATCATAATACAAAGATTACAGAACTTGAGGAGGAGGTGAACACCTCCGGTGGAGATATTAAAATTGCAGATATGTCACTTGAGGGACAATGGATAAACCTGAAGGCAAAGGTACTTCAGCTTTGGGAAAGCAACCACGAATCTATCGCCCAGGTGGGGCTACTTGGAGATGAGAGTGGGACTGTCAAATTTACAATTTGGGCGAGTTCGGGACTACAAGACGTCGTTGAAGGTAGGAGTTACGAGTTCAAGAACGTAATAACCGATCTCTGGCAAGATAGGTTCAACGTAAAGCTCAATCGCAACTCAGGTATCGTTGAGATCGCAGAGGACATAGAGACTGGTGGTACCGAAGAGACTACTATTCGTGGTGCAATCGTCTTAATTCTGGATGGCAGCGGACTTATAAAACGTTGCAACATCTGTAATCGCGCGCTCTTTGAGGGGTCTTGTGCAGAGCACGGACCTGTTGATGGAACCGATGATCTAAGGGTCAAAGGCGTTATTGATGACGGTGAAACGGCACAGGAGTTCCTTTTAAATGAAGATGCAGTAAGGAAGGCTTGTGGAATCACGCTCGATGAGGCGAGAGGGATGGGGCAAGATGCAGTATTAGGTGAGATCAGAGATAAGCTACTTGGAAGGTACTTCGAGGTAGATGGTCCAGTAATTGGAAGGTATATGCTGATAAACGATTTTAAGAATCTCAATCTCACAGAAGAGATCGATTCACTCCTGAAAGATAACGAATCAACTGCCATAAAAGATATCCCTATATCAAAAGAGAATGAGGAGAGCGACTGTATCGACGTAGTAATAGACGCATCCAATGTCGCTTACTGGGAAGATGCAAAACCGAAACTTGGGAGCGTGCTTGCAATCCTTGACAAACTCGACGAACTTGGAATATCCTACTTATGCGTGGTGGGGCCCAGACTGAGGCATGTTATCGATGATCGTGTCGGACTTGAGAAGCTTTTGAAAAGAAGTAATGTAGTCCAATCCCCTGCAAAGAAGGATGCCGATATCTTCGTCATAGACTATGCAACAAAGTATGACGCAAAGATAATCTCAAACGATCAATACAACGAGTACTGTAAGGATTATCCGATGCTCCTTGAGAAGGGGAGGATAGTGGAAGGGTTGATATTCGATGGTAAGATCAGTGTACCTGATCTGGGTATATAGGTGGTGTCTTGATGCAAGAATTTAGAAGAGAATCTGCAAAGAGGGTCTTTGCCCAAGAGTTCAGAGAGAGCGATCTGAGCTTCAAAGAGAGTGAAGATGAATATGCTCCGAAGTACTTGCTTACACCCACCGCCGCCAAATGCAACAGGGTCTTTGTCGTCGGAACACTCACCGATAAGGAAGATATTGGAATGGAGGCCGAATACTGGCGGGCAAGAGTGGCCGATCCTACAGGGGTCTTCCTCGTCTATGCCGGGCAGTTCCAGGCCGAGGCTACAAAGATTCTTGAAGGGCTTGAAGATGATATCGATGAGCCAAGTATTATAGCTATAACCGGTAAACCTAGCACTTACGAGACCCAAGATGGGGATATAATCACCTCCATCAGACCTGAGTCGATACAGGTGGTTGATCCCAAGACAAGGGACTCGTGGATAGTTGATACTGCCATGCAGACGATGAAACGGTTGAAGAGGATGGAAGAAGCTGAAGCTGGTGATGACAAGGAATATAAAGATATAGCGCAAGCAAGGAAACACTATTCCACCGAGGCCGAGTATTACAAAGAGATGGTATCGATTGCACTCAAGACTTTGGAAGATATAACTACCGAGACGATTGATATGAGTGAAATCTGAAGTACCATCCCATTTGATTATGAATCTTAAGTTCACGGGATCCCTTGATAGGCCTGATTTTGCAAGTATTGGGATAATTGGAGTTCCTCTTGATGAAAACTCCAGTTTCAGAAGGGGATCAAGACTTGCACCCAATTCCATAAGACGAGCGTCTCATGAGCTTGAGACTTTTCATTGGAATAGAAAGATCGAGCTTACAGATATCGGTTATTTTGACTTTGGTGATATTTCTTTTTGCAGTTACCAGGAACTCTTCAAGTCCCTTGAGAGTTTCAATCTCTCAAGAAAAATATTTTTAGGAGGAGACCACTCGATCTCCCTACCGGTAGTAAAACAACTGCGAGAAGAGTATAGCGATCTTTTAGTAATAAGCATAGATTCGCACACCGATTTCAGAGATGATTACTGCGGCAACCGTTTCTCAAATGCATCTGTAATGAAGCGGATAAGTGAGGTTGTTGGCACTGATAACTTGATCGAGATAGGGATATGCTCTTCATCGGAGGAGGAGTATCTTGAGATGAAAGACTCTGTTAAAGTACTTGATCTGGATATGCTGAGAAATCTTGGCCTTGAAGAGATCGTCTCAGAGATAAGCACACAAGGTAAGATATACCTATCCATAGATATCGATTCACTCGATCTTGCATCAGCTTACTCAGTGGGAAATCCCGAACCGGATGGGATGAGCATCTCTGAGTTGATCCGTCTTGTAGCAAGGATAACCAACGAGATGGATGTGGTGGCCTGCGACATCGTTGAGGTGAATCCATTATTTGGTGAAGAAACAAGCTTCGTTGCTGCTAGGATCACAATGGAGCTGATAGGTGGATGGATGTAAGTAAAATAACTTTTTTATGTCATAGACCGGTTTTTGGTTCCAAGATTTGTGAAAAAATACTGTTAATATCATTAATTTTATCTAGGATAACTTTCAGAAGTAGAACGGTTAAATTATTTAATTAAAACGGAATGTTACTATGATATCTCTCAAATTCCTCAATAAAATAATTGTGATTCTATTATTATTGTCCGTATCAGTCTCTTCAGTTCAAGGAAGATATGCAGATAATCTTTCGGAATATCCGGTAGTTAATGAGATCGAGATAGAGAAATTGCAAAAAGAGATATCTGATCAAGGTTACAATTATAAGGTTAAGTGGAACTGGATTGCACATTTATCTCCTGAGCAGAGGGATGCTTTATGTGGATATAGGCATGAAGTACCGTTCGTTGGTATAATAGCTGAAGATGCGGTAGTATCATCCGAAAATGCTACAAATTTTTTTGTGAGAGATATGGCAACAACCGATCAATTCAGAGATTTAACCGTAAGTGAAACCCTCCCTACATCCTACGATGCTATGGATCTTGGTTATGTATCACCGGTTAGGGATCAAGGTAATTGTGGTTCTTGCTGGATATTTGCCGCAGTTGCAGATTTCGAATCTGATATTTCAATTAACGAAGATATTTTGGTTGATTTTTCGGAACAAGAAGTTGGGGATTGTAATATCTGGTCAACCGGTGCAGGAAGGGATTTTTGCGATGGCGGAAATAGCTATTATACCACCAATTATTTCACCAAATACGGGGCATCTGAAGAGTTATGCAAACCTTATGTCGCTTCCAGTGGTGCATGCAACAACTGTCCAATACAGAAAAATGTAGATAACTGGAGGATGATTACACAAGGAGATGGTCAAAACCGTATTGATGAAATAAAAAATGCGATTATTGAATACGGACCGGTGTATTCAACGATTTATGCAAGTGATTCGTCTTTCAATTATTATGACAGTGGTGTTTATGAGTACGACGGATCAGAGGAGACAAACCATGCAGTGCAGATCATAGGTTGGGACGATGAAATAACATATTCAGGTGGAAGTGGAGCATGGTTGATCAAGAATAGCTGGGGGACAGGCTGGGGTGCATCAGGCCCCTATCAGGGATGCGCATGGGTGGCTTATGGTTCGGCAAATCTTGGCGATTACACATCTGCGATTGCAGGGTATGGTGACCCTCAGGATAATTTATTTTACCACGATGAATATGGTTGGCAAGGGACTGCTTTAGGATATCCTGGCAGTACTACTGCCTATGGAGGTGTGCGTTATACGCCCTCGGAGGATCTGGTTCTGTCGGCAATAGACTTCTGGGCAGCACAACCCCAAGCACAATATGAGATTACTCTATTTGATACTTTAAACGACCTTGATGGTGGAATATATAGTTTTGGTGATCAGCTTGGAGTCACTCAGAGCGGAACGACAGATGAACAGGGATATTACTCGATAATCCTGGATACTCCTGTAGAGGTTACAAGTGGGAATGATTTCATTGTTCAGATCAAATTCACAACTCCGAACTCGTATCCTCTGCCGATTGATTATGCAAGTAATTCTGCATTCTCTTACGAGAGCTATATTAGTCCGAATGGGGTAAATTTCAAAAAACCATCATCATATGGTTATCCTTATGATATTGGAATAAGGGCAAGGGGAGAACTTGCAAAAGTTCACAACCTAAACACCATAGAAGACTTCATAACGATTCAAGAGGCGATAGATGATTCTTATACAACAAACGGCCATATAATAGAGCTTGATGTCGGAACGTACTCGGAGAACATAGTCTTGAGCAAATCGGTGACACTTAGATCATCTTCGGGAGATCCTACCGATACGATTATAAATGCGGCAGATCCCGAAGAACACCTCATAAAGATCACAACTGACGATGTAAACATAGGTAATCTTACGCTAAAAGGTGCCACGAGTGCTAATAAAGCAGGTATATTCGCAGATGGTGTGGATCTCTGCCGTATCGAAAATAACAATATCACAGACAACTATTACGGCATCTATCTTGATGATTCGAGTAGCAACTACCTAAAATTGAACCTCGTCTCAGGTAACATTAACAGCGGTTTTTATCTAACAGGAGGAAGTACAGGCAATGAAATATTCTTCAACAACATCTACGCAAATTCAGATTATGGCTTTGTGAACGACCAATCAAGTGATGTTGACGCAACGCAGAACTGGTGGGGGACAACCGTAAACGACACGATCAATGCAAGCATCTACGACCATTATGATGACTCCTCTCTTGGTGAGGTCATTTATATTCCTAAGCAGTCAAGTTACATTCATGCACCAGTTCCTGAAGTGACAACAATGATCTCCCTTTTGATAGGACTTCTTGCACTATTTGGTTACATAAATAGGTATAGAAGGTAAAATAGAGGTTCAAGAGGCACCCCGGTATGGTAAGCGCCTCCTTTTGAGAATCGATCTTCTACAACTTAAATGACATACACTCCGGCTCGTAGTACTCTCCGGGATGCTTACACGCAGGGCATTTTACAGGAGGTTGCGGCCCTTCATGCACATAACCACATACTGAACACTTCCATCTGACGGGCTCATCCCTCTTCATAAGAGTGCCGTCTTCAAGCATCTCAAGGATCTTCTTGTATCTATTTTGATGCTGCTCTTCCACTCTTGCAACCATCCTAAAAAGAGTTGCCGCCTCTTTGTTACCTTCCTCCTCTGCCTCTTTTGCAAACTGAGGGTACATCTCGATAACCTCGTAATGCTCGCCTTCAATTGCTTCCCTCAAATTTGCCTTTGTATCTCCAAGGCCCTTGAGTAGTCTGTACTCATCTTTTGCATGCTGCATCTCGTTTCTGGCCGTCTCTTCAAACAGATTTGCAATATAGTGGTAACCTTCATCCCTTGCAACTTTTGCAAAGAAGGTATACTTATTCCTCGCCTGGCTCTCTCCTGCGAACGCAGCTTTCAAATTCTCTTCTGTTTTACTCATCTCTTTCACCTCTTTTTTATACTTCGAATTTCTTCGTGACCGGTCCAAAATAAGATTTATCATATTCGCAGACCGTACATTTACATTCGAAAGACAGATCCTTTAAATCTTTCCCAATTTCACTTACGATACCGCTGACCCCAAATTCAAACTTTACCATCTTTCATCTCTCTTCTTTCAATCGGCATACCAAATTATACCCCAACACCAAACTTTTGATACATATAGCACATATCCAATCCCATGTCCAAACCGGGACAGACCCCTATTAGGTGGCATGAGAGTCCCTGTGAACTGAACAGGGTTATGCTGTTTTATTGCCTCGATACGCCGGAGGCAGACCATTTGGACTCAATGAAGTCCGGAAAGAACAGCTCCACGAGCTAATCAAAGAACGAGATACACATCTACTTTGGTCTTTTGGTAAACCAAAAAATTTTACGCAATCAATGGAACTTCAGTTATTGATTTCAAGAGTAATTCGAAAAAAAATCCGTATGTGAGTTTTTATTTCCATGATTTGAATCCGATTGAGTTCATCTTAAAGAGTATCAAACGTGTAATATCTCGGACTTTTATCCTTCATCACATCTCAATTTTGCAGGAGGATGGATTGAACGGTTAATCGATGAAGAGTTTAAGTATGAATTGTTAGGTTGTTGAGTATAATACACTTATCTCCTGTGGTTTACTTTTTTCAGTTTGATTGTGGCTTAGAAGCGATCTTAGTGCCATTATTTATCCTTCCGATATCTCTATCTTCTTATATCCCATTGTCTTGAATCTCAACTTTGTACCCTCACTCCAACCGAATCCTTTTGCTATATCACTTCTAATAGGTCTATTTTAGGACATTGCCGAAAAATCTAAATACTACAGAGAACTTCGAATAACCCATTTTTCACACGCACCACATAAGATATCCCACACCTTCAAAAAACACCATTCCCGTTTTACCTCATTACACCGCGTTTCACCCAATTTCTCCAATCAACAT
>JAXHUQ010000130.1:0-3803 GCA_034189535.1 Halobacteriota archaeon
TTTGACGATGAGGTTATGTTGGTATCGTGTGGATTGTGGAATTACCATCTGATGTGTTCTTGCGATTGAGTGGAGTAAAAAAATTAATTTTTAAGGAGGTTATTTTGCAACAAGTCTAATGTCCTTCCCATTTGCTTCATGATAGTATCCGCACTTGGTGTTTGGACAGGTCACTTCAATTTTTCCTCTAGGGCGTGACATCTTATCACATTTAAGGATATTGTAATAGGACTCTATTAAGGTATCTGTATTGGGACAGTACCTGAAATCCGAAGGTGTTTGCTCGTAGCTTTGCTGTATTTTTCCATATTTTTGGTTTGCCAAAAGCCCACAGTCGCTGTGCATCTCGTTTTTAGTAGCTCGTGGAGCTGTTCTTTCTGCACTTCATTGAGTCCGGATGGTCTGCCTCCGGCGTATCGAGGCACTAAACCGGCATAACCCTATTCATTCCATCACTTCTGCCATATATAACCTACAGACTTTGTGATACCTTTTGCATCTTTTTCCAGTGTTTTTATCCGCTTGTTCAGTTCACAGGAACTCTAATACCGCCGAATAAGGATCTGTTCCGGTTTGGATATGGGATTGGATATGTGATATATGTATTAAAAGTTTGGTGTTAGACTACAAAACGTATTAGTGATTTGATAAAACACTTCGAGCATGACTGGAATTTTGTATATCATACCACTTCAATTCCTCCGCCATATCAAAATAGATTCCATTTTCTGGATATCCATATCTATACAATAACTCACCATTTTCAGACAAAGCTAAAGCATTGATTTCTTTAATCCTGACCACCTCATCCCAACAAAAAAATATTGGCTCTTTGGGATTAATCTCTTTTTTAATCCTTTCAATACCTCTCCCTGCCTCAATATATTTCACATTCTTTATATCCGTCTCAAAACCAATCACAGTTATTGCTTCGTTATCATTATAGCTTAACCACGCAATTGTTTTGATCGCATCTTGAGTATTATTACGAAATCTAGTTACATAAGGGCATCTCCATAAGAAAAGCCTTTTATTAACAAAAGCTGTCCTAGGACCTTCATCTGTATTAAAACAATAGATCTTTCCCCCATCAAATTCAAACTCCTCAAGCAAAATGGCTTCTTCTCCAATAAATTTTGTTTTTCTTGCTGTTCTTTCTCCATCTATACTATATCCACTTGAAAATAGAAATAAAAAGATTAAACCAGTTGTAATAAGCCATATAGCCAAATTATATCTTTTCTTATTCGTAAGCCATCACTCCTAAAACTTCTTCTGATTACTCTATTGTTTCAAAACCATACACCTTTATCGCTGTTGTGGTAAGGGACAGGTCGCCATTTTTGGAAGTTTTACCTTCACAAAATATATTGTCATTCATTCTTAATTCCCAATACCCCTTTTCATAGCACCTCTGTTCTTATGAGCTTGGTCCTATTTATTGAGATACCTATAAAACTATAATTATATATAATATTGACCAAATAATATTTTTGGTGTGATTAGGAGTAAATAAAGAGTGTTAGGTGAAAAAATGAAACATTTTAATCTTATCTTAGTAACGATTTTGTTTATTTGTGTGGCCGGCTTGATATTGGGTCCTTACTCACAGAAAGCCCAGGCATATCAGACTGATGATACTACAATAATAGATATATCTTCCATTATAGGCAAATCAGAGAGCATTGTTGTCGATCTTCTCGGTTCGACGATTCTTACAGAGGATGATCTGTGTGTTGTAGGTTTAACAACGAGGGAACCTGATAAGGTACGTCTGCTCATCGTATCAGAAGGAATTGCAGGACTCAGGGATGTGACGGTAATAGATGACGAGTTCGAAGAAGAACTTGATTCCACAGATTGGGATTGGTACTCTTCTGAAGGCGCTACAAAAACTCCGTCTTCATATATTCCAGGAACATACGAGTTATACGCCATCCATCCGATGAGTGATGGTGCATTTGATATGGACGCTGATAAAGAAACAAACATGAAACGCCTTGCTGCCAAAGGATATGACGCCTTCATGACAATCCTTGGAATGAATACAATCGACGACGAGGTCAGTTCAGGTAAGTCCATAGATATACAGTATCCATCCCTTGCACTCGACCCAGTAGACGATGTAAAAAATGGTGAAGACCTTGAGATCACCGGTGCTACAAATAGGGCTGATGGGACATTATTTATCCTAAATGTTGATGGCCCCGGAATTGATGAAACTGTAACTGCCAAGGTTACCAATGGAGTAATATCGGCAACATTCGATACATCCGATTGGCGACCAGGTTCATATCGCGTAACCGCAGAGGATATTGATGATATCTGCTCAGATGAAGCTGATTTTAATGTTTTACAAAATGAGATGAATGTCTTTTATGAGATAAAAGTAACGCCTTCAGTTATTGAAATGGGAGAGAGCGCAGACATAACTGTGTCTGTGGAGAACAGAGGTACAATAAAAGGGATGGTACTTGTATCACTTCAGATCGATGGAAAGGAGGTTGAATCGATAAGTCTTTTGGTTGAAGAAGGGACCACCGAGTCGTTCATCTATACGTATGATGCAGAAGAGGAAGGGACATTCATAATTGAAGCAAACGGCGCTACTGAGATGTTGACTGTTACTATTCCTAAACCTTCTCCAACGCCCACAACTACGCCTCCTCCAACTCCAACACCTTCCCCAACTATCGAGGCAACACCAGTACAAGAGTCCTCAAACCCACCAGGAGAAAGCATTAACATCACCGAAATAGATGATAGGGATGAAGAATCAGAAGCCTTTTTACCAAATATTATGAGGATAATTGGCACCACTTTTGATGATCTCTTTGAAAGGCTATCATTGTGGCGATAGGCGAAGAAAATTTTTTTGCGTTTTCGTTTTGTATAAGCGGTATCGTATTCCTACAGTCACAAGTCCTTCAGAACCTTCACTTCCATCCTCGGGTCAACAAAAGAGAAGAGCTTCATCATTATCTTATTCTTGGGAAGATTCTTTGTATGGGTTTTTAGAGCCTCGTCATCTGCATATCGCTCATAAAAGACAACTGTGTTATCCTTCTCGCATATGTGCGGATTATAAATAAGTGCTTTTCCTGCCTCTTTTTCAAGGATATCCTCTTGAAGTTCCTTTAGGGATTTTGACAGATCTTCTATTGAAGAACCTTCTTTGATCTTTAAAGTGGCTACAATTGACGGCATGGTTATTAAGTTAATCAACAATTATTTAATCGTTTCGAAATCGAAAGGTAGGTTCATCTGAATAGGTCAGAATCTCTATCAAAAATCATATCACTCACCTCTGATTCACAGCTTTCAAACGTGATCCCTCTAACAAGAACGATGGGAATACCTTCGGTAAACTCACCCATCACAAGATTCGCAGCTGAACATATCTCATCGGCAAGACCCACCTTCGTTATTCTTGAGACCTTTCCGTATCTATCAACTTCCCCCCTTCTATCAACCACAGGCGGTAGTCCTGATACACCAACGCAACTCCCTACGATACCATCACGAAACGGCCTTCCTATGGAGTCCGAAAGCAAGAGAGCAATACGTTTACCGGTCTTATCTTCTATACCCTTTCTTAAGGATCTTGCACTCTTCTGAGGTGAAAGCGGTAGTAGGACGGCCTTATCATGATCAACGTTGGACTCGTCGATTCCCACATTTACACAGATCATACCGTCCCTTGACTCGGTGATTATGATGTTGTTTTTTATCTTGATTATCTCCATTGATTCGTCAAGTATCAGTTGAGCGATCCTCTCGTCTTTATCCGTCTCTCTTGCAAG
>JAXHUQ010000131.1:0-3768 GCA_034189535.1 Halobacteriota archaeon
GTCCATACCACCCAGCTCGAACTTTCTTGTATATCCTACAATTTTGTCTATACTTGTGGATGGTACCAGCTCCACTCCAAACTTGACTTCTCTATCGAGTGGTCTTAGTATCTCACGCTTTGTCTCAGGAAGTTTCACCTCATCCAGAACTCTCATTGTGACCTGTAATGCATTGAAGAATGCATAGGTCGAATAGTCTCCCTGGATGAGGTGCATTATATCTGCTCTCTCTCTTGGAGTTAGACTGATGCTACCCATATCTTGCTCTGTCAATATCAAGAGGATATCTTCCATCAGGTCTTCTTTTGCCTCGTTTCCGAACTTGTTCATCCGTTCCAACATCTTTCCTACTTTTTCTTTTGATATTTCAGCCATTTTTGCTCCCTTTCAGTTGGCAAATTCTTTTATTATCTTATGGACTGCGTTGGGGTCAATTTTCATACAAATATCCAGCGCAGTATGGATGGTGTAGTTTGAGTAATTTCCATTCATGAGCTGCAGGATTGCTGCTTTCTCCCTATTCGTCAGCTCGACTTCATTTTCTGCTAGTATATCCAAAATTCCCTCAGCAAAATCCTCTTTTAATCCCTTTTGTGCTTTTTTTACCTGTCTAACGAGTAATTTCTCGTCAAACATATCATCTTCGAACTCCACTGCTTTTGGCATATAGAGCTCTTCCTCTCCTTCTATTATCCTCTCTTTTTCAAATGGCATACTAAACCACCTCCTCTTTTTTTCTTCCAGTATATCTACTGGCAACCTCCAAAGTGGCCTCAGGATCTGCCCTTAGACTGACCTGTATGACGCTCTGGAGTATGTATGTCGAGTAATTTTCTTTCATGAACTGCATGATTGCTGCTCGTTCCCTGCAGTTAACATCGACCTCGTTGCTGATTATGATAGAAATGATCTCTTCAAAGAATTGGTCCTTATCTTCCCGATTCAGTTCATGTAACTTTTCAACCCTGCTCACAAGTTCAAACAGAATGTTCAGATTCTCATCTTCCTTATCCAGTGACGAAATCGGAATCAGATTCATTTCCTGTTTTCTTCCAGGTTTTACAAGGTATTTTCTTTCGCCTTTCAAGTCTATCCCGTACTTTTCCAAAGAATCCACTTCTTTGGCGCCGATATATATAGATATACCTCTGCTCGGGCCTTTTTCATGGATGCTCACGATAAGGGGCTCCGTTTTTTCTTGAATTCCCATGCCTATCACCCATGTTTTTGTGTAATATGTTTCACCAGTTATTTTGGTGTCACTTATTTCACGTATATACATGATAGTATTTAAAATTTTTGGTTTGACAAATTATATGGGATGATTAAACGGCTAAAGTTTGGGCCTGAAAGGATGATGAACAATATGAAAAAAGCTTTTACCCACCTGCAAGAAATACTCAAGCAGAGATGACAGAAGAGACGGGTGAAAAGAAAGAGATCCTTGAATTTGCTGTGTCTGTTCAAAGGGCAGGAAGTGAGAGGGGAAAGAGGATCTATTTTGATACAAAAGACATTGAAGAGATCAAAGAGAAATGCGGAGAGGATTTCTTCCTACTTACTGATAGGACGCTTATTGCTTTTGTCGATCCGGAGGACTCAAAGATCACTATCACGCCTCTCAAGGGCATTTATAAGAAGACACTTTAACCTCTCGGCCTGTTCTATAGTCAGCTCAACGTCGACCCTCCCGAACGTGATTATTACATTATTTCCCACAAGTGGTTGTACATCAATCTCCATAATAACACACTCAAACATATGGCGTAAGCCTTAATTCGGGATAACCTTCCGTTGTATCTATATCTACATTGAATAACCCTGTTTCCGGTTTTATTCCATAAAGTATGATCGTTCCATTAAGTGACATCAATTTTAAATATGTACTAGCCATGTTGATAAGCTGTTGAGTCATTGATAGCCCTGGATCGACTCTTGCGATGTCTATATTTCCCCTAGTTTTAGTGTTTGTGATATGTCGGTTCAGTTCTTTAATCGCTACGCCCAGCTTATCTCCGCCCCTCAAGTTGTAAGGGAACTCGAGGGTATCAACACCGATTATTGTAAGAACAGGAGGACTGAGTTCAAGTATGAAGTTCTTTATCTTGCTCAAATCAGCCCCGATGGATTCGGCCTTTAGGGGGATAACATTGTCATTTTTGTCTTCATCCATATCGGTCGATGTGTGGACTTCAAAGACTCTGACACAATCGTCATAGTTCTTGCTATTCACATAATCTTTCTGGAGTCGCCTCAACTGTTCCTCATTTCTTCCACAACAAGGGATATCAACGAACCAATTCTCCTGGTTAATGAATTTTCTGACCGTTGGGCCGACAATCGCTTGAAAGCCCCAAGTTGAAATATCCGAGCCAACCTCGACTATGTTAAAACTTCCTCTTCTGTATCCGCCACCGAGAAGACGATCGAGATCTAAGCTCCCGGTAGATATATGTGTGTCTGTATCAGGAGTTAACGCCTGTCTTTTCGGCTTTTCAATTTTAATCCTATCAAATGGCATAAAGCAACGAAATCTTCCGTTCTCAAGGGTGAATGGGTAATTGGGTTGCCTAATGTTTGTGCCTCTCAATTTCTTTACCAACACCTCTCTAGCTCTTCTATAGTCTATTCTTATATCTTTTAGAAGGACTATACCATCGACCATGTAATCAAGTGAACTGGTCTGCATATTCTCCGAGACAAAGATAAGTTTAATATTTCTCTGCCTAACAAGCTCTGCAATAGTGGCCTCTAGCATTCTCACCCTAAATTCTTCTTCGTTGAAGGTGACTGCATCCCAACTATCGATTACAACTGTGGCTGGTTTCTCTATCTTTTCAAGTCTGCTGCAAAGGACCTCGGGAAAAGACTGTAGCCCAAAGGTGCAGGATTCCGCTGATATGAAAAATTTTGTGGTATCTATCACGTTTATCGGTCTTTCGCACTCATCTAACCATGGGAAATGGCTATAAAGAGAAGCTGGGGTCACTCTTGTTGACAAGTATACTCCGCTAACTCCTCCAATTCTCTTCAAAAGCTCAAGAGCAAGTGTGGTCTTCCCTGTTCCAGGCTCGCCTTTCACCAATAGAGAAAAACCCTTGGAAGACTCAATTGCATCCAGTATGTCGGGTGGTATTATGTTGTCTTCCTTCTTCATTATTATTAATGTAACATACCCCATTTATATAATTTTGTATTTTAATGATTATGCTTGTGTCACATGTGGTATAATCCTGTATAATAGAATCATTTATGGGGGAAAAAGGTAGATCATAATTGAAGGACTTATTTTCACTTTATGGAGTGCATAGAAAATGATTATAACCAAAGAAAAGCCGATTGAAGAGATAGTAGGGTATCTTGAACCCTTTGAAAAGATACTGATAGTTGGTTGCGATGGGTGCACACAGCCACCCCGCGGATTGAGAGAAGCCGAAACCTATGCATCATTGATAGAGATGGCTTTCGATTTAAAGGGGAAAAATGTAGAATGTACCGCAACAACTGTTGTGAGGCAGTGCTGTAATGATGGTGTTAAAAATTGGGTCAAACCTGATGAATACGATGCCGTTTTAAGCATGGCTTGCGGAATCGGTGTCCAGATATTGACCCAGGTCTTCCCGAAAGTGCCAATATTCCCGGCTCAGAATACCGTATTTATCGGTTCCGAAGAGAAGAGAGAAGGGGCAATGTACGAGATGTGTATGTCATGTGGTGATTGCCTTTTGGCTGAAACGGGTGGAATTTGTCCGGTAACAAGATGTGCGA
>JAXHUQ010000132.1:0-3718 GCA_034189535.1 Halobacteriota archaeon
AGATCACAAGTACAATTAGAAGGTTCAAATCAGAAGAGAAGATGGCCCTTAACGCACCTCTTTCTAAGGTTGATATCTATTCGAGAAGAATAGAGACGAGGGACATCGCAGGAACAGTAAACAGCAAGGTTGAGCTATTCGATGGAGAACCGGAGCTTGAGTCTATCCCTTTCAAGATAAAACCGGATATGAAAACAATTGGGCCAACCTTCAGGGATAAGTCTAAGTTGATCTTGAAGGCTCTTCAAAGTGCTGATCCTGTAAAAATCGAAAGTGAACTCAAGGCGAGTGAAACGAAGGGTGGCAAGATTTCACTTGATATAGGGAAAGAGACAGTAGAGCTTGACTCTTCACTCATTGAGATTGAGTATACTCTCACGTCCGGTGGGAAGGCAGCCGACGTACTCAAGGTAGATGGAGCAACCATCGTTGTTGTGAAGTAGTAGTTGATAAGATAAGGTCGCAGTCTCCACTTGCAGCTATAACTTTATTCAGCGCGTCTTCTCTTTGTGCCTCTTTGTTGTCAGGATGCTACTGAAATCGTGAACACCGTCCATCTCAGAGAGCTTCATCAGTACGTCACGCTTCAAGCTCTCAATTGTATCCGTGCGAACCTTTATGAAGAGGTCGTATGGCTCAAGAAGCTCGTAGAACTCGAGAACCAATTCTAGCTTCTTAACCTCTTCGACTATCTCTTCCTTCTTCTCATAATCGATATTGATACCGATATAGGTGGTAATGTTATTTCCTGTCTTGGCAGGGTCGGTGATTATGGTAAACTGCTCAATGACTCCCGTCTCCTCGAGCCTTCGTATCCTGTTATGAATCGTCGAGGTTGCAACTCCGAGCTTGCCAGCCATATCCGCATACCTTGTCCTGCTGTCCGAAGACAACCACTCTATGATACGCCGGTCCATATCGTCCATATCTACCCCTCTATAGACATAGATTTATGAACTCCTGAATAATATATTTTTCGATGATATTGGAAAATTTTGAATAATTTTTTATTGAGATGTAATTATTACATTATTTCAGCTTATTTTGAAAATAGCAAAAATTTTGTCCAAATTTCTGCCAAAGAACGGTTTATGCGTTAGATTTATATCTGTGAACACTGCTAAAGTATAGTTAATATAAGGTCACCAAAAGGTGAGGTGGGTCCAGAACCAACCTGAACTCATCCATAGTCTCTCAGGAAAATATCAAATGATATCTCTTGAGTATCGATGAGCCTTTTGAGTGATATGAGAGGGGGTGGATTGGGGACATCGTATACTGGTTATGTGTCTGAATATCAAGTAAATTCGGCATAATCTTTATATATGTGTTCAAGCACTTCTTAAGATAAAGTCGAGTCCGAGGCAGTGTCCTTTGGCTTCGATTATCCCATCAAACGATGGGATAACATCTGGTACATGGATAATCCATGTATAAAAAGAGACAAGTTGAAAATAAAGGAAAAATCGTAAAATTAGGGGGAGGTGATAAGAGATGAAAGCAAATCAATTCATAAAGGAGGAAGATGCAGTATCACCGGTAATCGGTGTTATCCTGATGGTAGCAATCACGGTCATACTGGCAGCAGTTATCGGTGCGTTCGTTTTTGGTATGGGAACTAGTTTAAGGAGGACATACAATGTCGGTGCATCAGTATCACAATCAGGTAATACAATAACAGTTGTATTCAATGGTGGACCAGATGCAACTGAAGTTGCAACCGATGGTCTTGCGGCAACCATAGGTGGTGATCCCTTTGACGGCGACTTTACTACCAATTCAACAGGTGCACAGGCTACTGATAATGACGGAACTGCCGGCCATAATGACCATGTAGTCGTTGTTGCAACATTCAAAGATGATACTCAACAGGTAATCCTCGACACATACGTCTAAACCAAAAAAACTTGGTTGAGGGTCTAAACCCTCATCTATATCTTTTTTTTATTTTTTTACTTATTTTTGCTTTTCTCTTGCTACCTCTGGCCTTGAAATCGTAGATTTATGTGGGAAGAGCAGGCTCTTTTGCTATCTTTCTTATTTTCAGGTCGTATACTCCGCCAACAGACAGATGCGGTGAGTCTTCCCACGAGCTCGGCTGTTGCCTGGCGGTCTTCACACTCATATCAATCATCTGCCATTCTTCTTTAGACAAACTGTGAAAGATAAGGGAACCATTAATAAAAGATGTTTTTTAACCTGGAGGCTTCAAAAACCTTAAATGTTTGACCAAATTTTGATATGGATCATATTAGAAGTTGCTTTGCTAAAATTCACAGTGAGGATCAAATCATACCAATTTTTGCCTTTATTTCTGCTACCTCATCCTCAATCTTATCGAATATTTCAGTCATATATTATTTCAGGTCCTGTCGCATGCCCTTACTCACTGTTAAAGTTTCCTCTTGCTTATCAATCATTATATCCTGTTTTCCAAGTGATTTGATACCAAGTGTTACCATTTTTGATAGCTGGGTCGCAGAAAAGCTGCGTGAGAATGAATCTATCGGACGAATTTCACCTTCATCATTCCTCTATAGATACACCGGAAACTTCAGCATCAATGGGAAAATTTTCGGATGCAAAATTGATGAAGTTACTGATCTTTCCTTCATCACCTCCAACAAGAACCTCCAACAAGAACCTCCAATTCCTGCTTGCCATCTTTTAATATGTTTCTTGCACTGAAATAAGGGATAATTAGTGCTTCTGCTTCGTCAAGTAAGATTAATGGATAACCAAAATCGTGAGTCCTATTCCCCTAAATAAGAATCCTCCGCCGTTGCATACTCGTTATTTGATATTGTCCTACTAAATAGCACCTAACCGAAAATAAAAAAATCATGCCAGTCTCATGGGTGATCTGTTAATCATTCTAACATAGCCGGTGAAATTCACATCTTAAACTCGTTTATGAAATTCCGGTAGAACTGAAACAGCTCGATTGAACTCGCCATAGCTAGTTCTTTTCTTTTTGTCTATGACACGACCCTTTTCTCTTGTCTTTATGATCTGTCCGTAGTTCATACAGGTGTCAGCATAGTAATCTGGTGGGATGTGGGTATAGTCATCGTTCCTATCGGTGAATATCTCGATTTTGTTATCAGGAAATGGGAGCTCTGTTCTGTAAAATAGCATCTCTATCATCCTTTCACAGGTCTCTTGTGTCCATTTCCCGGAAGCAAACGCCACAAAAAAGTAACTGTTCCGCTTTATACATGTTTATGTCCGGCAGTCACCTTCTTCAGACCGATTTGGGCCGTCTGGCTCAACTTTTTTCTGTTTTTTTTAACCATGGCCCAGAGTTCATCGCATTCTAACGGGGTAAGCTCAAGTTCTCGTATGAGATACTCATTCATCTGCTCGGCATGCTCGGCCATATCTTCAAGCAATCTGCCTATTGTATCCCTATGATGGCCAGTGATTCTCTCGATGCTTCTTATACCGTTCTTTTCGGCCAGGTGTTTGCATATGTTGATTATTTCACTTTCGGATAATTGCTTTCGATAACGTGGTGTATCCGATGTCTCAACAAAATAGGTGTTACATCTGAAGCAGAAATATCTTTGATGGCCTGCAAGATTCTTACCTTTCTTAATATTAGACTTGTTGCAAATTAAAGAACTCCCCATCTAAAGGTTTTTATCAAAATACGGCAAGCAATAGCAATAACATGATTGATATTATCAGAGCTTTAAAGAACGATAGAACTATAAAA
>JAXHUQ010000133.1:0-3700 GCA_034189535.1 Halobacteriota archaeon
TTGAACCCAAGGAACTTGAATTAAAAGAAGAGAATGCTAAAGCTGTATATAAAATCAAGGTAGAGGAGGATAGAAAATTGCTTGGTTTTATTCCTGTGGAGATTGAAAAAGAATTGACAGCGGATGCCACAAACCCGGAAACGGGGATTATTGAAGAAGAGATGCCATGGTGGGCATTTTTGACGACTGAATAATTTTTTTCTGCTTTTCGGAGCCTATGGTTGTTTTGCAACAAAGGCCATTGAGCCACATAACGGCGGATAAAAGGCAAATTAAAAGCCCCAAAATCACCTATTATCGGACTTTTTTTATCAAAAACCACCATACTCAAAGCAATTAAAAAATAAAAGCAGAAGATTTATATTATGAACCAAATATTCAACCTAAGCCCTCCGTGGATGCCTCTGAAGGGACTCCGTCCCCTTCACCCATGTGTCCGATCTCCTCCGGAGATCAGACTTTCGGGCTTTTCAAGCCCGAGGGGTATTTTGAGTTTTTTGGGAGAGGGACAAATCAATCTGGATTTTTATTTGAATTGGTTTTGTATTGTAAGGGGGGGACGAAAATCCATTCACTTTCACCCCCTGCTTGGCAAAGGGCTTTATTTGACTAGAAGCATGTATGATCTATCGAAGTGGCATAATTCCCTATATGCTTCTGGGAATTTAAATGTCACTCCATCCCCTCTATTTTTTTGGTGGGCTACTATGGAGTTAAATGAACTTTGGCATGACCGGCATACGGTGTCATTACTTACTGATCATATTCATCTTTTAATCAAATTTTGAAAGAATGGTGTTCGGACCATTTATGGGCACCGGGTTGTTTTCATGGTTCAGTAGGTCATGGATGGAAAGTGGTAGAAAGGTATATTTCTACACAGGTTGATTCACAAGAAGCGAGGAAGGATATAAAATGGCTGGACACCGCCAGCCTGAGAGATGTCCGATTGAAAATCGGACTAAGGGGGTGCTTTGCACCCCTTGTTTTGGTTAAGCTTATTTTTAAAAGTTTATTGGTAAACCCTTTGCGATAGATCTCCAGATACCCTCTTGGAGCCCCTTCCCTCTTCCCTATTTTACAACCTTGACCTTTGATGTCCTTATTACGGTACCATCTAGAGAATACCCCTTCTGAAGCTCCTCTGTCACCGTATCTTCAGGAAGGTCTGTATCTTGGTCTATCATCATCGCTTCGTGCTTATACGGATCAAACTTTCCCCCAACAGCATCTATGCGTGAAAGACCTTTATCACGTAGTATGTCGATAAAATCGGCATATATCAACTCAATTCCTTTTATGAGGGTCTCATGATCCCCTCCTTTCCGGGCAGTCGATATCGCGCCCTCTAAACTGTCTATTATGGGGAGCAAATCCGTAATCAACCTCTCATTTGCCCTTTTAATATATACAGCCTTCTCACGGTCAGCGATCTTTTTATAATTCTCTAATTCCGCCTGCAGATATTTTATCTGGGTGAGATACTCTTCGGCAAGATCAGGTTCTTCTGATAGATCCCCCTCTCCTCTCTCCTCTTCATCATCCAATATCTCTACCTTAACAGCATCTGGTTCCTTTGTCATTCTCTCATCAAGAGTCTTCTCATCTTCAGACAACCTCTTGCCTCCAGATTATAATATACCTATAGATTATCCGATTTCAAGTTTTCTCTTTGATCAGTACTTCGGAATGTATAAAAGTATACATTCTGAAGTAGTGTTGATATAATAAAGAATGTCCCCTGACGCACTAACCCCGGAATCTCATCCTCTGGATAATTCCGCTGTCCTTCCCGGTTACCCTCGTGACAGGGGTGTGTATCGCATTGGGGTTAACCTGTGATCATTGGTAGCAAAAAGCATTAACTCCCACAAAGATCGTTCAATGCGAATGGTATGTCGCCCCCATATTGCACAGATGATCATAGTTCACACCTGTCCTCGTAAAGGGCATACTATCTGTAATCCTAATTGTATAAAGGGTTAACGATCCAAAAGAGATAAATCATAGGAAGGCGATATGGGTCTGGTGAAAAGATGATCAGAGAGATGTTATCATCGTCTGTCGGTGTTGTTCTTGGGATGGTTTTCGGGTTGGGCCTGGTCGCCTTTGCCTCTAATATATTTAATGCCGCTTTGCAACTACCGGCGAGGGTTGGTTCGGTGATCGGACTGATTATACTGCTTGCTGTTACAGCATTCCTTATACTGAAGATCCGAATCGTATCAAACCTTATTGCAGGGATAATTATTGGGATACTGATAAATATAATACTCAAACTAGTGGGATTTGATCTCATACCACGATTTTTTGGCCTTTTGGGAATTTAAATGGATCCTAAAAGATGGTTGATATTATCCCTCCTGGTAAGCTTGGGCTCACTACTCCTGATTCTACTTGTTATCCCTGGGACTTCTATCACCGGAGATACATTTAGAAGCCTAAAAAATATCAGGAGTGAATACCTATTCCTTGCGATCGCAATCCATATTCTGGCGCTTTTTTTGTGGGGGATGCGACTGAAGGTTTTGGCTGACGCCATTGGAGAGAATATTGGGTTACTTGATTCGATGAATGTGATTATTCCTAGCCTCTTTGCAGCTTGTATAACGCCTTCCAAGTTCGGAGGAGAACCGGTAAGGATATACCTTCTAAATAAGAAAGGCATCTCTATCGGTGACTCAACAGCAGTGGTTGTGGGTGAACGTCTCCTTGATGCCTTCTTTCTCGGTCTTTCCATGCCACTTAGCATATATATCTTCAGGGGCTACTACGAGGTGGTAATGTTACCCGTCTTTTTATCTGCGGTAGTATTCTTCATATTTCTGATGGGTGTTCTTGCTTACATTCTTCGCAGGCCTGATGATATAAAGAGGTTCAGCGCGCGTATTGTCAGGAGAATGAACATGGAGAAACATATCAATAAGATCGACTCCGAGATTGATGACTTCCATTCGAGTTTCTGGAGATTTATGAAGAATGGGAGGATGAGTCTTCTCATCGCAATGATATTTACTTCACTGTTCTGGCTTGCAGAAGTATCGATAGCCTCACTTATACTCATAGGCCTTGGTATGGCTCCGATGTGGAGTGCATCTTTTTCTGCACAGATCATACTTGCTGTCTTCATCACAATACCGATCACTCCCGGAAGTAGTGGAGTGGCTGAGCTTGGAATCACCTCGCTTTACGGCACACTTGTCACATCATCAGCGATGCTCGGTCTCTTTGTACTGATCTGGAGATTTGTCACGTACTATATCAACTTCATAATCGGGGGAATAGCTGGCGGTGTATTAAGCTTCAAGATCCTAAGAGATTTGGAGTAAAAGAGTCATGACTGAAGATGTAAGAAGGCTTAGTATCGATGATCTGGATGAAGTGTGGCGAGTCCATTCCGCGGCATTTCAAAATGATGAGCCTCTCCTTCATATATTACAGTACTCAAGGGAAGATCTTGAAAAGATGAACAGGTTTGTGGACGAGCTCTTTTTATGTGATGGATCTTATGATGTTTACGGTCTTTTTCACGATGGGGACCTAGTTTGCATATCCCTTTGCCATAGGGGGAATTTGACGCCCAAAACGAGATATTCACTCAAATTTTTGATGAGTATGTTGAGGGATTTGGGAGTGATCAAGAGTCTTCTAGCGCTCAAGTTCTTTGCTATTCTTTCTATGATGTCTAGGTATGATAGTG
>JAXHUQ010000134.1:0-3687 GCA_034189535.1 Halobacteriota archaeon
AATTCCCGGATGCCCTTGCGTCGAGGCTACTTCACCTTACATGAAGTACAAGTACGGAAGAGAGGTTGGACCCGGAAGAAGGGTTGCAATGGAGATAAAAGCAGCACTTGAATCTGAAAGACTTGTGGAGATAGTGACCTGATATGAATTCCGAAGAGTTACATAATGAAGCGAAGAGGTTGATACCGGGTGGAGTCAGTTCACCTGTTAGGGCATACAAACCATACCCCGTTTATATTAAAAGCGGATCAGGATCGAAGATAAGAGATGTTGATGGTAAGGAGTATATCGACTATTGCATGGGTTTCGGACCTCTTATACTCGGCCACGCAAATCCGACAATAATCTCAAAGGTTAAGGAAGAGATGGACGGTGGCGTGCTATTTGGCGCACCGATCGAGCAGGAGATAACGCTTGCAAAGAAGATTACGTCACATTTTCCGATGGATATGGTTCGCTTCGTAAATACGGGAACAGAGGCAACTATGAGCGCTCTTAGGCTTGCAAGGGGATATACAAAGCGTGACAAGATCATAAAGATCGAGGGTGCCTTTCACGGTGCACATGATGCAGTCCTCGCAAAAGCAGGGTCCGGAGCTGCAACGATACCGAGTTCACCAGGGGTGCCGGATGACTTCACGAAGAACACGATTCTGGTCCCTTACAATGATCTGGATGCAGTGGAGTCAGCGATAAAGGAAAGTAAAGACGAGATTGCCGCACTCATACTCGAACCGATAATGGGAAACGTTGGCGTTGTGCTACCTAAAGATGACTATCTGGAAAGCTTAAGAGAGATAACCGCAAGTAACGACATCCTTCTGATATTCGATGAGGTCATCACCGGCTTCAGGATCGGTATTGGCGGAGTACAGTCAAGGTATGGTATCGTCCCCGATTTAACGACCCTAGGAAAGATTGTAGGTGGAGGATTTCCAATTGGAATCTTCGGTGGAAGAGCAGACATAATGGAGCGGGTCGCACCCAACGGAGACGTCTACCAGGCTGGGACATTCAGCGGAAACCCAATATCACTCACAGCGGGAATTGCAACCATAGACATCTTAGAAAAGGAGAATGTTTACGAGTCGATCGATGCAATGGGTGAGAGTATACGCAAAGGCTTGAATGAAGTTGTAAGTGATCTTGGTCTTGATTATGTCGTTTCTGGGATAGGCTCGATGTTTCAGATATTCTTCACGGGTGGTGAAGTCAAAGATTACAATGATGTCAAGAGGTCTGATCTTGATTCTTTCATGAATATGTTCAGGTCGATGCTGAAAAACGGCGTATTTTTACCACCTTCGCAGTTCGAGACAAACTTCGTCTCTTATGCACATACTAGCGGAGATGTAGAAGAGACGATAGCCGCCTATGAGGCATCATTGAGGGGGTGAGGAATCATTTAAACTCGCATTGGGATGAAATCTCAAGAGAGTCTAGGGTTGAATCAATTGGGTGTTTCATGAAAGCTAAGGCCAGGATACTTCTCTGTCCTTACGCGGACTATTATGGATCCGGGTGTGGCTTTTGATTCTAAAAACAAGGTCGTAATCGCTTTTGTAGTTTAATTTCTCATCCAGAGCCGAAGTATACCAGGGTCGAAAAGAAAAGGGAAAAATATAGATATAGAGGACACGATAATAGCAGCAGGGATTATAGACCACCCCTGTTGAGGCTATATCCTGTGTACTCCATTGGCACTAGTAGCTGAAGATGTAAAAAGCGATATTAAAAGTTACTCATTGCCTTCTCTGCTACATCTGCAATCAGATACATAACGGGAGATGCTGTTAGTGCTGGTTGAGTTGACATCTGGAATTTGACAACTTCTTCGACCTTCCATCGCTGCTGGATCATAGAAGCGATAATATTCGTAAACTCAGCTATTGTAGACCCACCATATACTTCTCCACCTATAATCTCCTTGGATTTTGAGAATAACAGCTTCAAATGCATCTTGGATGTATTTGGCATCGATCCAGGATGTTTGTCAAAGGTTGTACCTTCTGCTTTTAAATAATCGATTCCTGCATTCTTTGCCGCTTTTTCTGTTAGTCCGGCAACACCGAGCGCAAGATCCCCGATAATTGTCGAGAATGCCCCTATCACTCCTTCATTCTTCTGCCTAAGTTCGAATAGATTGGATCCCGCAACTCTTGCCTCAACTCCAGCAATCGATGCCAGTCTAAGAGCTGAGGGTTCTCCCGTGAAGAATGATCTTTTTTCAGCACAGTCCCCAACCGCAAATATGTCTTCTTCAGATGTTCTCAAATACTCATCAACTGCTATCGCTTTTGTCTCTCCAATCTTCAACCCGGCTTTCTGTCCCAGTTCAATATTTGGTTTAGCACCTATTCCAAGTAGCACGGCATCAGCAGGAAGTTCCTCGCCATTTGAAAGCTCTACTGATTTAACTTTTTCATCTCCGAGAATGGCTTTTGCACTGACATTCGTAATTACATTTATACCCCTCTCCTTCAACTTTTCTCCAGCTTTATGGCAAAAATCTTCATCAAAAGCAAGTTCCAAGCAATTGGGTAACAACTCGACGACTGTGACATCCAAACCTCTCTTCTTTAGTTCATCTGCAAATTCAACGCCTATAAAGCCACCACCAATTATTACAATTTTCTTCATGTTATCTAAGGCTTTCAACATATCGTTTAAGTAATCTACATCCTTTTTTGCAAAGAAGACATTATCCAGATCAACACCCGGTATTGGAATAATAACCGGCAACGATCCAGTTGCTAAAATAAGTTTCTCGTATCCGATCTCCGCTCCCTTTAATGTTTTTATCTTCTTTCCATCTTTGTCGATATCTGTAACCTCGTCAATGATAACATCGATATCGTACTTTGGGAGTAGTACATCATAAGGTATCAGATTCTTCTCCGGAGAGCCAACCGTACCAAATATGTAAGGTATGCCACATGGTACAAGAACTTGCTCTTCCTTTCTGACGATTGTAATCTTCTTATCCGGGTAGCTTCGCCTTGCAGATATGCCTGCGATAGGCCCTCCGGCACTGCCTCCAACAATCAATACATCTGTTTTATCCATGTTTTATGTCTCTAATTTATTTCAAATAAAACCTTTTGATTTTATAATTTCGCAATATCGGTAGAATCTTACCCTCCTTCCTTTAAGCAGAGCTTTTTAAAGGACTTGAGATATGTTGTGTCTCAACCATATCAGAAAATTAGATGTTGGCATCCTTGTAAATATGGTCACCTGGAACCTCTTAACAACCTAAACTTTAATATGCTACTGATTTATAGACTTTTGCTTAAAAGAGCAAGGTATGCCGGACTTTTGAGCAGTAACTTGATCGAAGGTATTTTACTGGAGATGGAAAAACTTCGGGCCGTCAATATTGGTGGAATCATGGAAACTGACAGAGATCTCGAAGAGACAAGGGACCATATTTGAAAAGATGGGGTAGATATCCCCGTAGAGGTAAAACCCAGTTATTAAAATTGAGGGAGTTTAATGAGGAATATGGGATCAGTTCATAAAATAGAACTTATTCATCAGGAGTTTGTCAATCTCAATCCTGGATTTTCTCTCTTCACCCATGATGTGAAGTGCACATGCCTTTGCGGAAAATAATGATTGGCTTATACCTTCACCGGTTAGACCGGATGCAAATCCTCCGGCATCACCTATGAGATATATATTCCC
>JAXHUQ010000135.1:0-3656 GCA_034189535.1 Halobacteriota archaeon
TTTTACACAGGCTCCTGCTACTCTTGACTTTGCCGTGCCACTCTCAAAGATTGTAGAATCGACTGAGGCAATAGATGAGATCGTAAAGGAGCACAATCTTATCGTTCTCAGATTCGGGCATCTGGGTGATGGCAATATTCATCATATCATCGAGATCCCACTGGGAAATGAGAAAGATCTAAAGATGCTAAGAGAAGTCCAGAGAGTCATGGCCGAGAAGATGATCGAATTTGGAGGGACCATGACTGCGGAACACGGGGTCGGTCTCTGGAAGGCACCATATTTGGAACTCGAGAAAGGGCATTCGATGGAGGTTATGCGACAGATAAAGAAGACACTTGATCCGAATAATATCCTGAACCCCGGTAAGATGGCTCTTGACGGGGTCTCTGATATGGCTCTCTTCAAGGGGGTTGATTCCCATGGATGACTACGCCGGAGATATTAACAAATGCTCTACATGCGGTTTTTGTAGGGCATACTGTCCGAGATTTGATATAATGAGATGGGATTCTTTCTCACCAAGAGGTATGGTATCGATAGCTTCCGGGCTATCATCAGGGGATATAGAGATGGATGAGAAGTTGGCCGAGAGGGTCTACTCTTGTACACTTGATGGAATCTGTGAAAAGACCTGCCCCTCTTCAGTAAAGGTTACTGATATAGTTCTAGCTCTAAAAAGAAAACTATTAAGTTCCGGTTTTGCCTTTAAGGATCACGAAGCACTCACAAAGAGCATAAAAAATTACGATAATCCCTGGATGCAACCCAGGTACTCAAGATCGAGATGGGCAAAAGAGCTTGAGATAAAGAATCTGAATGAGGAGAGTGCAGACGTACTGTTCTTTGTGGGATGCACGAGTTCGTATGATCCGAGTATGAGAAACATCGCAATTAGTACGGCAAATGTTCTCACAAAGGCAGGTGTGGACTTTGGGATTCTGGGGGAGAATGAGATCTGCTGCGGTAGTACTCTCTTTGGCATAGGGGACAAAGAGACGTATGAGGAATGTGCAAAGAAGAATATTGAGATCTTCAATTCACTGGATGTTGATCTGGTTGTGACTTCTTGTGCGGGTTGTTACTCAATATTCAAAAATAAGTACCCCTTGATAGCAGATATGAACTTTCAGGTGGTTTCTGCTGTTGAATATATGACCCAACTTATAAGAGAGGGTAGGCTTAGGTTAAGAGAGCTTTCCTTGAAGGTGACATATCACGATCCGTGTCACCTAGGTAGGCATTCAGGTGTTTTCGATGCGCCAAGGGAGATTCTGAGAGCAATTCCCGGTGTTGAGCTCCTTGAGATGCAAAGGAATCTTGGGGAGTCTTCTTGTTGTGGTGCAGGAGGCGGTGTCAGGACTATCTTTTCAGAAATGGCGGCTTCGATTGCAAGAAGACGTGTTGAGGAGGCGAAGGAGACCGGTGCGGATGTACTCGTTTCTGCATGCCCTTTCTGTTACCAGAATATGAGAGGTCTAATGAAGATGTATGACATCTCCGAGATAATTGATATGGCAATTGATTGAGGGGGAAGTACAATAGCAATAGGAAATCCCGCTTATAGGAGGGACAAATGGTATCCAATCGGTTGATAGAAATATTTGAGGATGAAAACTACTTGTAAATGGAATTATATTCAGGAACCCCAATCATCTCGTTTTTTGAGTAGAGCGTGGAGCTGTCCTTTCTGCACTTCATTGAGCTTGGATGGTCTGCCTCCGGTATATCGAGGCGCTATACCGGCATAAACCTCTTCGGTTCGCAGGGACTCTCATGCCGCCGAATAGGGATCTGTTCCGATTTGGACATGATGTTAGACATGCACTATAAGTATTAAAAGTTTGGTGATGGACTACAATTCAGTGGGTATGTGTTAAACGGAACAATTTAGTAGGTGGATTTTGGGTTGATGACTGGGGAGGAGTTAATACTTATTTCTCCTTCTGTAGATCGGAGATTATACTGAATAAAATTTTGCAATATTTGTATCAATTATTCTTATATGATTTCTCAAAGAAACAGGGGAAGGGGTACCCTCATTCCCAAAAAAATCCCGGAAATATTCCCGCATAAGATAAGAGAGATCTTCCAACTACTCTACCCCTCAGACGAGTCTGACCATGTCATCTCTCTTTCATAAAAATCGTCTATCGTCTCTTCATCTAAAAATTCAAAGATTTCGGGATGTACTATCTCGTAAAACTCCCCTCTTGAAATATTCTGCCCATATAATTCTCTGATCAGTTCAAGTTCCTCTTCATTTGCTATAAAAGAATATTCACGAGGTTTACTATCTGACAAATCACCAATTTCTTCGGTTCCATCTCCATAAGCAAAAAAGGTACTGAAGGAATAATCATAAAGAAGACTAAAGTCAAAACTGATAAGATTATTATCAACTTTTTATTCCATATCTTGCTCATTTCCTTCCCTTCCTATATTGTATTAAAATACCTTACACTATAAGATTATCGTTCGGTAAGGTAAAAAATTATGGTCTTTAGATCTCATATTGCTCCTTGGTAATACCATAAAAGGGTTAGGAAAGTCATTGGGAGGTTTAGGAGAGGTTTGTATGCAAGATGCAGTTATTGATGAGATCTACAAAAGAGTGCCTGAGGAGCAGAAAAAACGGTTGATGAATTTTCGCCTTTCGCACCCATATAAGAAGATTACCGTTGATGGTACCGGTTGGGAATACATATCCTGTGGGCAAGGTGAAGAGGCTCTAGTGTTGCTTTCCGGTGGTCTTCGATTTGCTGATACATGGTTCAAGCTTATTCCTGCACTTGGAGATGATTATCGGATCATCTCTTTCACATACCCTGCTTTATCAACGATGGAGGAGTATGTAAATGGAATCAAGGCGATACTTGAATCTTCTGGTATAGACAGAGCTCACATCCTCGGAACCTCGTTTGGTGGGTGGATTGCCCAGTGTTTCGTTAGAAGATATCCTGAGAAGGTGAAAAGTTTGATTCTCTCAAATACTTCTGGAGTGGCTCCGTATTCAGAGAGGCTTATTAGATTTGTTTTGATCTATGTATCTTTACTTCCGCTTTCGCTGATCAAGATTGGTCTTAAAAACAATTATCTGAAGCTAATATCAATACCGGAATCGGAACAAGATTTCTGGGAGGCTTTTATCGTTGAAAAGTTCCAACTTAATACGACAAAAGAAGATGTTTTAAGCCAGTACAAGTGCACAATAGACTTTAATACTAATTATTCATTCTTAAAAGATGATCTGGATGATTGGCCTGGTAAAATCCTCATTATGGAGTCGGATGATGATCCCGGATTCAAAGAACCAGTACGCGAGGCTTTAAAGGCCTTGTATCCTCAAGCAGAGGTTCACACATTCCACAACGCCGGACATACACCAGGGTATACCGATCCGGGGGAGTACATCTCAATATTAAGAGGGTTTTTGGGATAAAGTCTACCCAAAAAAATTGCCAAAAGGCTTAAGTACATCTGTAATTAAGATTCATTCAACCACAGAATCTGGATCTTAAAAGTTAAAGGATGTCATGTGGGATAAATGATTAAAGGGGGTGAAAGAGATGGAGAAAGAATGGTCTGCAGAGTGTGCAAAGGGTTAGATAATCTTTTAAATTACTCCAATATTGATCTTAGGGGGTGACTCGGTT
>JAXHUQ010000136.1:0-3572 GCA_034189535.1 Halobacteriota archaeon
GTGATGATCTTACAAAATCCTCAGGTTCGAAGTATACCGCATGCCCATCGATTCTGGGAGTTTGGGAGGCAATAGAAAAAGGATATGAGAAGATCGCGCTAGTAGGCACTCCTTGCAACATTGAAGCTATGAGAAAGATTCAGTCGCTTCATGATCGTAGCCTGGAGTCGGATAAAGTAAAGATCCTCATTGGCTTGTTCTGTACAGAGACCTTCTGGTACAAGGATCTTGTAAAATATCTGAGTAAGATGGGTGTGGATATAAACAAGGTCTCAAAATTCGATATAAGCAAAGGCAAGTTCGAAATTTATACGGATGGAGATGTAAAAGAGGTTCCGATTAAGGAGTTGGAAGGAATAGCAAGAAGTGCATGTAACATCTGTAACGACTTTGCATCTGAATTTGCAGATATATCTGCCGGTTCTGTCGGATCTGAAGAAGGCTGGACTACACTTGCGATACGCAGCCAAGTAGGTCAGGATCTTGTTGATATGGCCATTCGTAAAGGCGTAATAGAGACAAAAGAACTTACAGAAGACGAGATATTAAAGATAAACAAGATCTCATCAAACAAGAAGTTGAAGAACTGGGGTAATATGATGCAACAGATCGAGAGTTGCGCTGCATGCAGCAGCACTCCCATACCTTCGGTCTTTATCACACAATAAACCACCAACAACCGCTCAAAAAATGGAAAATTCCCACCCCTTTTTCTCTTTTTTCCTTTCTCTTCATTCTTAAACGATAAAACGTTTATAAATCAGTTATTTGTAACGCAACGAAGATAATGTATAAAAAGTTACTTTTAAGTATATATAGGCAAATAACTGCCGGTGGTGAATAAAGATGCCGGATATATATGCAAACGCAAGATCAACAACGAGCACAACCACCAGGAAAAGGGATGTCAATCCCACCAGCGGGATGTGTCCCATATGTATTAAAGACTGCACGGTCCTTTGTGAAGTCGGGAAATCTGCTTTCCGATCAAGGGAGGTGCTTTACCCTGAACCAGAAGAGTTCGGATACAGTACAGCTTCTTCAAATAAAGACTACGATATAGATTGGTCACACTTTCAGATTCTAACCGATGTCATAGGTGCCAAAGGAATTGAAGCAAATTCCGATGTGGCCACCTTCCCAAATGTCGACATATCAACCTCGCTTGGGGGCGTTCCCATGGAGATACCATACTATACAACAGGTCTTGGATCGACCGACGTTGCAAGAAACTTCTGGGACGGCTGCGCTATCGGATGCGCAATCTCAGGTACTATGATCATGCCGGGTGAGAATATATGTGGTGTTGACCTAAACAGTAAATTTGATTCAAACGGCAAGGTAACCCATTCCGATGAATTGAGCAGGAGGATCGAATCATACAGGAAGTTCTGGGACGGAAAGCATGGAGATGTGGGTGTTCAGACCAATGTCGAGGACCAGAGACTTGGTGTTGATGTCTATGCACTATCAAAACTTGAGGTAAATATTATTGAGAGAAAGTGGGGACAAGGTGCAAAGGCCATAGGCGGCGAGATAAGATTGTATGATCTTGAGAAGGCCCTAACCCTAAAGAAGAGAGGTTACATTGTACACCCTGATCCTGAGGATGAGGTTGTTCAGAAAGCATTCAAGGCCGGTGCCTTCAAGACCTTTGAGAGACACAGCAGAGTGGGTATGCCTGAGGCCAAGAGCTTTGTTGAAGATGTCGAGTGGCTCAGAGACCAAGGTGCAAAGAAGGTATTTCTTAAGACCGGAGCTTACAGACCATCAGCAACCGCTTTTACACTGAAAGTTGCATCCGATGCAAAGGTGGACCAGATAACATTTGATGGTGCCGGTGGTGGTACAGGAATGAGTCCTGTTCCTATGATGAATGATTGCAGTGTTCCTACAGTTTACTTGTTCGCACAGGTTATGCATGGAATTGATCTACTCAAGAAGAGCGGAAGATATGTTCCTGATATATCATTTGCAGGCGGTTTTGTCAATGAGGTCCAAGCCTACAAGTGTATCGCAATGAGTAACTTCGGTACTTCACCGTATGTCAAGGCTATAGCGATGGCGCGAGCGCCGCTTACAGCTGCTATGAAGGCCGAATACTTCGGTGAGCTTGCAGCAGAAGGACAGCTTCCGAAATCGTTCTCAAGTAAATATGGGTCAAAGCCCGAGCAGTTCTTTGCAACATATCCGGAACTTGAGGCGAAGTACGGATCAGACATGAAAGATATCCCAATGAGTGCAATCGGAGTCTATTCATACTTCCAGAGGTTGAAGGTAGGACTTCAGCAACTTATGGCAGGTGCAAGGAAGTTCAAGCTTGAGCTCATTGACAGAGGAGATCTTGCATCACTCTCAGATCTTGGAACAAGGGTCACAGGAATCCCATCTGTTCTCGATGTGGATTACGATGTGATGGAAGAGATACTGGGGTAGTTCCCAATATCTCCCTTTCAGGGCACCATATACTGAGCGCCAATTGCAAAAGATTTATTAGAATTGATATCCAGTAGTTATCCTGAACCGATAATATAACAGGGAAGTGAAGTGTACTATGGCAAGATTTCCAGAAGCTGAAGCTAGAATTTTACGTATGAAGATCTGCATGGACTGCAATGCAAGAAATGCAATAAGGGCTACTAGATGCAGAAAATGCGGGCACAAGGGCCTTCGCATGAAGAGTGGAGAGAGGAAAGTCTAAGCTAAGTAGGCTCTTTCTCTTCAAGGCTTTTTTGTAGTATCCAAACAATCTCCGGTGAACCCCCAACTCCTGAGGATCTTCTCCGATTCGACGATTATACCCTCTATCAACTCTTTTGCACTCAGAACCTTTTCGATCGTTCCGACCGCCATCGATGGTACACCAGAGTCTTTCGCCTCATGGTGGTATATCTTTGAGTAGAACTCTTCGTCGAAGCAGTCTTGGTTTATCATCCGCTCCTTGAACTTCTCCGAAGTGGGACACTCTTTCACTGCCATAAACGATGTGCCCATATATACTGCCTCGGCACCCATCCCGAGCGCACCGAGAAGACCGTGTGCATCACCAATTCCGCCTGCGGCAATGAACGGGACATCTATCAACCTGTTCGCCATGACCATGTTTACAAGTGTGGTATTTTGTTTGGGATTTTTAAATCCGGTACCCTCAATGCCAACGATAACCACAGCATCAACACCATGACTACATGCTGATATTGCATGCTTCATCGTGGCACACTTATGAATCCAGTTAACACCTCCAGAATGGAGTCTCTCACCAATGTTTTTGGCTTTATAAGCCGAGGTAAAAACGGTCCCGATCCCTTCATCGATGACAACTTCTACCATATCTTTGTAATAAGCCTCGCTGAATCTCGGTGGTATAATAGTGAAGTTGATCCCGAAGTTGTTCTTGGTCATCTCTCTTGCTCTATGGATCTCCTCTCTTAGTAGTTCCGGCGTCTTGAAATTATGACCTGTTATGATCCCAAATCCTCCGGCCTCTGAGACCGGCGCTGCCAGATCGGCTTTTCCAATACCTGCAAATGCACCCTGGATTATCGGATATTTACATCCGAGCATCTCGGTGA
>JAXHUQ010000137.1:0-3516 GCA_034189535.1 Halobacteriota archaeon
TCAAAGCATATAAAAGATACTGGGGAGATAAATGTCGATTCTGTGATAAAAGCTCTTACAAAGGTCAAGAATATCAACTATAATCCAAGGGACGAAGAGTACAGTTCGAGGGTAAAAAAACTGGTGGGATCAGTACCTGCAAGAACACTGGGATTCTGCGCAGGTTGCCCGCATAGAGCATCATTCTGGGCGATAAAAACAGCAATCAAGTGGGATGGTAGGGACGCTTATGACTGTGGCGATATCGGATGCTATACGCTTGGTATTGGCCCGGCCGGTTTTATGCAACTCAAGACGATACATTGCATGGGTTCCGGAATAGGACTTGCAACCGGTTTTGGGAATCTTGAAAGGTTCGGTTTCGATAGACCGGTAATCGCAGTTGCAGGTGATTCTACATTCTACCATGCATGTATTCCAGCCCTGATAAATGCGAGGTACAATGGTGCAAATGTCCTGTTTATAATCCTTGATAACAGTGCAACGGCAATGACAGGTTTTCAGCCACATCCGGGAACAGGAACCGACTCAAAGGGGCATGAGACACCAATTATTTCTCCGGAGAGAATATGTGAGGGAATCGGTATTGAGACTGTGATTTGTGATCCCTTCGACTTTGAGGAGACGACGAGGACTATATATGACAAGCTTCAGGAGAGCGGTACAAGAGCAGTGGTCCTCAGAAGAACCTGCGCGATTATCGAGGATAGGAGGCGTGAAAGGCCAAAGGTCTATGTAGATCAGTCAAAGTGCATCGGTGATGAATGTGGATGCGCAAGATTCTGTTCACGTGTATTCAACTGTCCTGGGATAGTATGGGACGCTGAAAATAGGAAAGCGAAGATTGACGAGGTAGTCTGTACCGGTTGCGGGGCATGTGCAAAGCTCTGTCCAGAGGATGCGATAATCATAGAGGATAAGGAGGGGGGCTAAGACTTGACTAAAGAAGGGAAAAGAGATCCTCTGAATCTCATAATATGCGGTGTCGGTGGACAGGGAAACGTCCTCGCATCACGAATAATTGCATCAGCAGGAATAGAAGAGGGACTCTTTGTAACAATCGGTGAGACATACGGAGCATCCCAGAGAGGGGGATCGGTCATGTCCCATGTCCGATTCTCAGAGGTTATGCAGTACGGGCCATTGATACCTGAAGGCTCTGCACACATCATACTTGGTTTCGAACCTACCGAGACGCTACGAGTAATCGCAGATTTTGGTAACCCAGATATTGATGTTATCGTCAACCCCAGACCATACTACTCGATAGATGTTCTTGCGGGAAGATCGGAGTATCCTGATATCTCGGAGGTGCTCGATATGATACGCGAACTATCTTCTTCTCTTGAGATAGTCGAGGCTACCGAACTTGCAAAAGAGGCAGGAAAAGCCTTAACTCAAAGTGTTGTTATGATCGGAGCACTTGCAGGTTCAAGACTTCTTCCGATAAGCGAGGGTACCTTCAGAAGTGCCATTACAAGTACTTTCTCGGAAAGGAACCCTGACCTAAACAGAAGGGCATTTGATCTGGGTCACAAGAAGTTAAAATGAAGCTAAAATTTGGCTTAAAATTATGGGATACACGATAGAAAAGATTGATTCTGTAAATGCAATTCATATTCCAACCAGGATTAAGATAAGCGATCTAGAGAAGTTTGGAATAAGTGAAGAAGAACATGATGATCTAATGCGATTTAAGAAAGCGGATGCTCAAATCAAGATAATAATCGCGATCGGAGACATATTAAAAATTGAAAATCTATCTTTAAAAAAAGCCAATTCAGATGCCGATTATAATCCGGTAGACAAGAGATGGATCGATTCTTATCAAGAGATGTGGGGTTTTGATGAAGATATAGCCCTTGGATTAAAGCTTTTTACAGGAGAGTTAAATCCCGAATCCCATCCTGAACTTATGCGGAAAAGAGAATTGAGAGATAAAAGAAGGTTGTTTTTGGATGATCTAAAAGGTAGAGGCGGGCTTTCAGCAGATTGGATGCTGGTTACCAGATACAATAAGCAAGATCAGACTACCACATGGATATTTAAAGATATCAACACCGCTACGAATTTCTTTGGTGGTGGTGATGTAAGAATTTCTCCCAAAGGGAGTTTATATATCGGTAAAATCACAATGCAAAGGAAAGGCGGAACTCCTGATCCAACAAAGTTACAATTCAAGATTAAACCATGTGAACTGTTTAAATTGGAGGATAGGGATGGAAATTGACAAAGTATACTTGGGCGATTGCATTGAAATTATGAAAAAACTTCCCAACGAGTCCATAGATCTGATCTTCGCAGATCCGCCATTTAATATCGGGATAAAGTATGATAGATACAATGACAATCTACCTTATGAAGAATATTATGATTGGTCAAAAGAGTGGATAGTAGAGACATACAGATTATTAAAAAAACATGGGTCTATATATATTGCGATTGGAGATGAATTTGCAGCCGAAATAAACATAATTTTGAAACAGACAGGTTATTACTTTAGAAATTGGATAATATGGTACTATACCTTCGGTCAAAATCAGCGAAAGAAGTTTAATCGAGCACACACGCATATCTTGTATTTTACCAAAGACAAGGGTAAGTTCACATTTAACTCAGATGATGTCCGAGTTCCTTCAGCAAGACAACTTGTTTATAAAGACAAAAGGGCAAATCCTAACGGGAAAATTCCCGATGATGTGTGGCAATTTTCAAGGGTATGTGGAACATTTAAAGAAAGATTGGGAACCCATCCATGTCAGATGCCAGAATCTTTGCTGGAACGGATAATCCGGATAAGTTCTAATGAAAGGGATATGGTTCTGGATCCTTTTGGTGGGACAGGGACAACATCGGCAGTTGCTAAAAGATTAAAAAGACATTTTATAACGATGGAAATATCGGAGGAATACTATAATCTCATATTAAAGAGGTTGGATGGTAAAATTGCAGAGATAAAAAGAGACGCAAAGGTTGAATCGGAAAAGCAGATGACGTTACTTGATATGGTAAAATAAGAACAAAACATCTAAAAATCGCCAACGTGAATACATACCAATTTTCGTTTTTGTCCTGATAAATAGCACCTAACTCAAAATAAAAAATTGATGCCAGTCATATGGATGGTCTGCTAAGATGAACGCTATGCATGAGGGGGGTAGAGGTAAAAAAATAATAAAAGAAAAGGGCATCACCCCTTTCCCTTACTGATTCTCTTTACCCTTCTGCATGAAGAATACAAGCCCAAGTACCATTGCAGCATGTAATGCAACAGTTGGGAATTCAGGTATCTCTTAATTGGTTGAGGTTCTTTGAAAATGCCCTCAAATATCACCCATCTCTTGGCAACATCTCTCTCAATTCTTTTAAATTTTTATCAATCTCACGCTGAACTACCTCAATTCTATCAAGAATAACATCCGGCGGATCGTAATGCACCTCTTCATACTCTATCTCCTTGTATTTTGAGATGCTCAGGTCATAATCGTTCTCTATGATCTCTTCTGAAGGTACAAA
>JAXHUQ010000138.1:0-3410 GCA_034189535.1 Halobacteriota archaeon
TATTTTGACGATGAGGTTATGTTGGTATCGTGTGGATTGTGGAATTACCATCTGATGTGTTCTTGCGATTGAGTGGAGTAAAAAAATTAATTTTTAAGGAGGTTATTTTGCAACAAGTCTATTGAAAACGATCTTAATGAAGAAGCTAAAAAATATTGGATGGCTCATCGAGCGATAGATGGAATTTATTTTGACACAGAACTTGGTGATATAGTTATTGGTTTAGATGATAGTGAAAAGGCCAAAGTTGCGATTGAAGATTTTGAAAAAGAGATTGATGAAATCAAGGATGTTCTTAAAAAAATACAAATTCCCTTGTAGGCATGTAAAAATAGTGGACCAATCGACATCGTTATAGATCATGGTCAAGAAACAAACATGTTCCATTTTATGTGGATTAAGACCAAATAATAAGTTTGATAAAAAGGGCCTGATATCTTAACTCATACCGATGAAGAAAAAAACCAGTAAATCATTTCTTGTACTGATCTCATTTTTTGTTGCGATCATATTAACATCAGGATGTTTGGATTTCTCCGGTAACGATGGCGAAGAGTATGTGATCCCTTACTCCAAAGCCTCCGGATCCAGGATCACCCTGATCAACAATGAGGATGCGAAAGACCCTTCGTTGGATGAGCTAGTCTCATTTCTCGAAGCTGATGAGACTGAAAATAATCTATATGATGTCGATTCTTTCGTCTGTGGAGATTTTGCAGAGATGCTTCATAATAATGCAGAAGCGTCCGGTATTAGGGCTGGTTGGGTAGCCATCACCTTTGAAGATTGGGAACCACATGCGTTGAACGTCTTTGAAACGACGGATAGAGGTCTTGTATATATTGATTGCACAAGGTCAAATGTTAGCGTTAATGACGAGGAAGATATCCTCTTCTGCAATCAGGATAAGGTGGCTTATCTGGCTCCCGGGAAAGTGTATGGAACGGTAAGTATCGATAAGGTCACATCTCTTAATTATAGTTTTTATGAAGATTACAGACTGAGCTGGGAGTTACTCAATGCTGGGTTCAAAGCCTACTCTCTTGAGGTTTCCGAGCACAACAAGGTTGTTGAAGCGTACAACGCAACCGTAGAAATACACCATAAGAATATTGAAGCTTATGAAGAGGCTGTTGGTGGTAGAACTGTGATCGCCGATCCTCTTGAGTATGAAAGGTTGAACGAGATGCAACAGGGGATTGTAAGTCAGGGCAAGGAGTTGTATGCCATGCAGCAGGAGATAAACAGAAACAAAAAAAATCTGGATGAATGGCTAGATACACTGGATTCTGATAAGGTTAAGATTGGGTGCTACTGGGAACCCTTTGGTGTTGTTGAGGATACCGATGTCTACTGGTGAATGATAAGATAAAAGGGCTTTGATATCCAGGTGATAGATGGTGTTGTGGTGGGCAAGATAATAAAATCTGCAGGAAAAGAGGGGAAACTTGAGAGATTGAAGATTTATACTGATGGTGCATCGAGGGGGAATCCGGGACCTTCTGCTTACGCCTTCGTCTTTGTAAAGGATGACAAAATCCTCCACCAGAGCTCTGGATTTATAGGAAAAGGAACAAACAATACCGCCGAGTACAAGGCGATAATTAATGCTTTAAAAGCAGCCGAGAAATATACAAAGGGAGAACTGGAAGTCTATTCTGACAGCGAACTCGTGATAAAGCAGATCAACAGGGAATACAGGATCAATAAAGAGCACCTTTTGAAACTTTGTGAGGAGCTAAGAGAACTCTGCAGAAGGTTTGAATCTGTCAAGTTCAATTCTGTTCGCAGAGGAAATAGGTTTATCAAGGAAGCAGATAACTTATGCAATATATGTCTTGATAAGAATCGTGGTAGTTGAGAAGAAACAAATAGAGGTGAATAAAGATGATATCGATTGCAATTGCAGGAAAACCGAATTCTGGCAAATCAACATTCTTTAAAGCAAGCACCCTTGCAAATGTTGAGATAGCAAATTATCCCTTCACAACGATTGGGGCAAATCACGGGGTCTCATATATCAGGACCAAATGCCCATGCCTGGAACTCTCTGAGAGGTGTAACAACTGCAATGATGGGAACAGATTTGTCCCTATAGAGCTGATCGATGTCGCAGGTCTTGTTCCCGACGCTCATAAAGGTCGTGGTCTTGGAAACGAGTTTCTTGATCACCTTCGGCAGGCCCAAGCGATAATTCATATAATCGATGCATCGGGTGGAACCGATATTGAGGGAAATCCCACCGAGATTGGTTCCCACGATCCGCTCGATGATATTACCTTCCTTGAGGATGAGATTGCGATGTGGATACACGGAATCTTGAGTAGGAGATGGACCCAGCTGGCAAAGAAAGCACAATCAGAGGGACTCAAGATAGAGCATGTTATCTCGGAACAGCTCGGTGGTGTCGGAGTAAGCGATCTCGATGCGAAGCTTGCAATCGCAGAGGTCGGTCTTGACAGAGACAGGCCACATGTCTGGACAGATGAGGATATGGTGAACTTATCCAAGTCAATCAGGGCAATCAATAAACCGATGATAATCGTTGCTAACAAGGTTGATGTTGCACCGAAAGAGAATATCGAGAATCTAAAGGGACTGAATCGGACCGTAATTTCCTGCAGTTCAGAAGCAGAACTCGTTCTCAGGATGGCAGACAAGGCAAAACTTATTGAATACCTCCCTGGAGATTCTTCCTTTAAGATACTCTCAGAAGAGATCACGAAGAAGCAGTTGAATGCCCTTGAGCACGTAAAAGACCTACTCGAGAGATTTGGAAGTACCGGTATTCAAGAGAGCCTAAATTCGGCTGTCTATGGTCTTTTGGACCAGATAGTCGTCTACCCCGTGGAAGATGAGAACAAGTACTGTGATTCGAATAAAAATGTTCTCCCTGACGCTTTTCTTATGACAAAGGGAAGTACGCCTCATGATATGGCTTACAAGGTCCATTCGGACATTGGGGACTCTTTTTTGTATGCTGTTGATGCAAGGAGCAAGAGGAGGATGGGGGAGAAGCATATCCTTGAAGATGGCGATGTCGTAAAGGTGGTCTCGACGAGATGATCTGATGGCTGTCAAAGTCTCCGAGATATCGATGTACCTCTTGTGCCCAAGACAGGTCTATTATACTGCCAAGGGTCATGAGATTAAAGAAGATACAGACCGATTTTTGGAGCGTGTAGTATTCAAAGAGCTATCTTTCTTTATCTCACAGGAAGGAGTTGATTGCAGAACGTGGAATCTCGAGGAGATACTTACCGATCTGACCGAGCGTATACGCCTGATTTACAAGGATGAGTTGAAGGATATTTGCGATGAGAAGCTGGATGAGGTTAAGAGCAGACTTCTTAGCGAGATTGATTTGTCAGGTCTTGAGGTGCTGAAATCATTTCGGACTGAGCGCGAGG
>JAXHUQ010000139.1:0-3290 GCA_034189535.1 Halobacteriota archaeon
TTAGGCCCTCTATCTTGATCTTCTCACAGGGTAGGTCATATTTTTCAGCCACAGCAATCATCTCATCAACCCAGTCTGCAGTATAAGGGCAAAGATCGGAGTACAGGAACGTAAGCCCTTTTATACCTGCACATAATAAGATACCAAAAGCAATTGTTGAAGCAATCAGTGAGATGCCTGCTCCAGACTCATCGGAACCAAGCATCGAATTTATCGAGAAGATAACCCCCAAGATGGCCGCACTGTTAAGCCCATGTGTTCCAATATCTATCTGAGAAATCATGAAACATTAACTGATGTCTTCACAATTGTTTTAAAACCCCCATAATATTCATGATAAAGCTTATATATGTTAAGAGAAATACTATTGGTACTATTAATCGAGGGAGTTGGGAGAAAGATAGCATGGATAATAGAAAACTTATGCTAATGCTTGTGGCTGTGCTTGCTGTAGGGATTTTTGCACTTCCTAGCACGGTTGCAATGTTTGGTGGGCAGCACAATTGGTATGATCTGGAGCCTTCCGGAAACGATGTGCCTTGTGAAAAGTGTCATGCGGATGTATTTGATGAACTTTATAACAATGTAGGACCTCACGACGAGATGGAGTGCTGGTACTGTCACAGGACTTCAAATCTTACTGGCTACACATATGCATCAGGAGATGGTACGACTAGTGTACCCGGTGAAGAGGCCCATGCCGCTTCAACAGTGGAATGTATGGCCTGTCATGAAGGTCTTGCTTCTGCTTGTGCTGATTGTCATTTTGGAATAACTTCAAAACACCCTGTAGAATGGGAAGATTTCTCTAGGTGTGGAGATTGCCATGCAAGCTATACAGGAGATGGTGGTGGTAGTGTTCATGGCGGGGCTGGGATTCTTAAGGCAGGAGGTTTTGGTTTAACGATTGATACAACAAATGACACCGGCACAAACGCAGCACATATGGACTTTGTACTAGGCTCAAAAGATGAGAACAGCACACTGATGGAAGGCACGAACGAAGCCTGTATAACCTGTCATACACATACGGCAATTGACATCAACTGGACACACGCATACAAGATGTCACTTGATGCAAGGCAGACTTCAGCAGGAGTATGGGAGTTGAGTAACTTCAAGACAGAGGGAAGCTACAATGTTACAACGTATGGTAACATGAGTGGAGAGACAACCGGGGTTACTGAACCAGAAGTCAAATGGGATAATGGTACTACTGTGTCGAATCCATAGAACACAAAATCAATAAAGAATAATGGTTTGTCCCCTCTTTTTTGGGGACACTATACTCTTTTTTTAATTATTAAATAGACTCTTCTTGTCAGAATTTTTGGTATGTTATTCAAAAAACTAAGCATGAAATCAGCAAGGACCTGTTCAAGATCAAAGATAAAAATACAATCTGGGCGAGTGTATTGAGGCTGTTTTTCAAAAGATTTTTATCTTTTAAATATGCGTAATTTAATGGCATAATCTTTACATATTATATAGTTTTTATGTAATTTATTCCTATAATTATGTACACGTAATAATATGGTTTGCTCATCTGATTTATATAAGTGTACAATACATGTAATATAATGTTAAGACCTTATTGTTGTGATAAATTGTCACAGCTTAACAAAAAAGCAAAATGGGGTGTTAAGGTGAAGAATGATCGACATGGACACATAGATATATTTCAGTTTTTACTATTCGTAACGGGAATTTTTACTTTTGGATTCCTCGACGGTTATACGGCAACTCAGATGATGACAAAATACGGTGTGATAGCCGAATACAACCCAATGTTCAGATACATATCAATGAATTATGGTCTGATCTCATTTATGCTCGTTAAGATGGCTGCTGTCTCTATGGTTCTCTCTACACCACTTCTGATGCAATGGTTCTCAAGAGATTCCATGTACTGGATGACAAACGGTTTTCTTGGTGTTTTTACAGTCAGCGGTCTTGTGGCCGCGATTGACAATTATTCTCTACTGGAGAATGGTGCTGCATTCGCAGACCCAAAGCTCATTATGGGTATAACACTCGTATGTGTCTTTTCAGCAATATATCTTGGAGATGCTCTTGATCAAAAAAGGAATCGGAAGAATCGCCAAAATTTCAAGATCTCCGATGATGAATGGCAACGTATGAAATATGAGATGGGATACCCCGCTTAAGGGGTATCAACGTTATCAACCGTGTATCTCTGATATTGGCCCTGTGTGGCAAACCGTACATCCGATGCCTCTCGGGATGTGGATATCTACAAGATTACCGTAACTTGGCTTGCTTGCATCAGGATATGCGTGGCAGTTCTCACATACTGTGTGTCCTTCTGCAGCTTTTGGTATGCCTGGCTGCGATCCTGCATGACATTCAGTGCATGCTTGGGTTGGGTGGATCTCATGAACGTTTCCATCAGCACCACCATGACACTGGGCACATAACTGACCACCTTGCACATGTAAAAGTTCCTTATCTGCATTATCATGACACATATCACAAGAGGAACCTTCACTTGGGGGTTGCGCACTTGCCCCGTTCTCGGTTGGGACCGGTGTAACAGTTACATAAATGATTTCGGTTTGAGTCAAGGATGGTAATGCAATGACAAGTATCCCTGCAACACCAATAACCACTATCAACATACCTATAAGTATCTTATTATCCATATTAATCACCTTTTATATCTGGTATAGGGTTATGAATCTTTTTCACCAAAAGCTTTTTCTTTTAATAACTCATGATCTCATGATCACCACTTCGATTTACAACTAAGAACCACATGTGGCCTTCTAACATATAAAAAATATCCCGAATATTTTTAAAAAACCTCAAAAAATTCATTTTACACGAAACTTTTTAAATTAAGTCTTACATACTATCAAAGCGAAACGGGTCTAATAGTATTAATAGAGGGATGTGTGTTAGGATGGATTTTAGAGATTTTATCGACAGGCTTGAGGCTGAAAATAAACTTGTCAAGGTAGAAAGGGAGGTTGATCCTCACATCGAGATGGCTGCTGTAATGAACGAGCTTGAAGAGAGACCAACTCTCTTCGAGAACGTCAAAGGTTGTCCCGATTACAAGGTTCTTGGGGGTCTTTGTTCTTCGAGGGAACTCATTGCTTCCGGTCTTGATACGACGATGGATGAGCTTCTTCTAAAAATTTCAGATGCACTAGGTGCTTCGAAAGAGCCCGATTTGGTAAAAAATGCACCATGCCAAGAGGTTGTGATTGATAAGGATGATATTAACCTAAATGATCTTCCAATCCTTTTTCACTTGGAAGGAGATG
>JAXHUQ010000014.1:0-25468 GCA_034189535.1 Halobacteriota archaeon
AAAACAAATCGCCCTTGGTACGACATTCTGGCAACATAGTTTAAACCCTCTAAATTTTTTATGGGATGGTAAGCTATGTGTATTAATGTAGTTTAAATATTTTGTAGATGTCGTTGTAGGGCTATAAATGAAGTGGAGCCAAAAGGAAGAAACTATTCGTAGGGGTTTAGGGTGGTTATTGTGCAAGAGGATGCAAACAACGATAAAAAGTCGACAATAAATCAAATATGCCAAGAGCATATGGACCTCATGTCACAGTTTGGAGAATAATATGAACATGATACTCGAACCATGTTTAGGCAATACTTGGTGTAAGGTTTATTATGTTGCTTTCTATATTTAGGGGTAGGGGTTTGTAATGGTTGAAGAGGTCTTTACTTTTATTGTAGGTGGCAAAGCCGGAGACGGCGTAAAGAAGGCAGGATCAGTCGCATCAGGATTATTTAGGGGAATGGGACGAAATGTCTTCCAGATGGATGACTATCAGAGCCTGATAAGAGGTGGGCATAACTTCTCTGTCGTAAGCACTTCTAAAGAAGACATTACGAGCCATTATATGAAGGCCGACCTGCTATACCTTATTGACTCTTACAGTTACGAGTTTCATAAAGATCACGTAAAAAAAGACGGGATAATTGTCTACGATTCGGATGATATTGGAGATGGAGAAGGCATAGGAGTCCCGCTATCTTCTAAGGCAAAAGATCTCAAAAGTCCCGACCTCATCAAGGGCGTCGGTGCTATTGCAGTCCTTTTTGCTGCAATTGATCTCGATAAAAAGATGCTTGAGAGTACCGTAAGAGAAGAGTATCCAAAGAACGTCGAAGAGAACGTCTCCTATGCGATGAGCATATATGACGTCGCAAACGGTATATTAGATCGCAAATTCAGGCTTGAGTCAGGCGATTTGAGTAGGCCAATTCTCACGGGAAATGAATCCATCGCACTTGGTGCGTACGCAAGCGGTCTTGACCTCTACTATGCGTATCCGATGACTCCTAGCTCTTCAATCTTGCACTTCCTAGCAGCCCATAGCAAGGATCTGGGTATAACAACGGTACATCCGGAGAGTGAGATAGCTGTGATTAACATGGCGCTAGGTAGCGCTATTACCGGTGTTCGTGTGATGGTGGGAAGCAGTGGAGGAGGTTTTGCACTCATGGAAGAAGCTATTTCACTTGCAGGAATGACCGAGGTTCCGATTTTATGCATCCTCTCTTCAAGACCGGGTCCTTCCACCGGAGTTCCGACGTATACAAGTCAGGGAGATCTTGGTTTTGCAATACACCAGGGCCATGGAGAGTTTCCAAAGATTGTTGCATCACCAGGGAGCATCAATGAGGCTTTTTACCTCTCAGCGGAACTTATGGATCTAGCCTGGAAGTTTCAGACACCTACGATACTACTCACAGAAAAGCATCTCTCTGAAAGCTCCATGACAGTTGAGATAAATCCAGAGATGGTAAAGTATGCAGAGCCAATCATGCATGAAGGAGGCGAGTACAAGAGATATCTTGATACCCCTGATGGCGTCTCTGCACTCTTGATTCCTCCTTCGGATGAACTGATCAAGTGGAACAGTTACGAGCACGATGAGACGGGCATAACGACCGAGAAGGCAGAAACTATCGAAAAGATGCAGGACAAGCGCAGAAGAAAGAGAGAGACTATAGAGAGTTACGTAAAAGAGATCGAGACGGTCAGGAGATATGGAGATGAAGGACCGTTAATTTGTACCTACGGTTCGACCACTATGAGCCTTCTTGAGGCACTGCGTTACAAAGGCATTGGGGCAAGAGTGGTACAACCAATCTATCTTGAACCTTTTCCTGTATGGGAGTTTGAGCGATACTGTGGCGAGGATGTAATAGTTGTTGAAGAGAGTGCAATAGGGCAATTTGCAACCCTTCTTAAAGAAAAGACCGGGATAACTGTTTCAAAGGTTGTAAAGAAGTATGATGGTAGAGCATTCGATCCGATTGAGCTCGGTGAAGATCTGATGGAGGTGATCTGATATGGACGATCTCACAACTTATGCAGAGAACACATGGTGTCCGGGCTGTAGCAACTTCGGTATATTCAACGCATTCAAGGACGCCGTAAAGGAGCTTGAAACAAGAGGGATAAGTAGGGAAAAAGTAATAATTGCTGCCGGAATCGGTAATCATGCGAAAATATTTGACTATCTCAAGCTCAGCGGATTTTATTCGCTCCATGGTAGATCTATGGCCACCGCGCAAGGAATAAAGATAGCAAATCCGGATCTGAAGGTAGTAACATTTGCAGGTGACGGGGATGCCTACGGTGAGGGGATGGCACACATGATATTTGCTGCAAAGAGGAATATTGATATAACTGTGATAGTTCACAACAACGGGGTTTATGCACTCACCACAGGACAGACCACGCCTGTCAGCAAGAAAGGCACAAGAGGGCCTTCAACACCACATGGTAGTGTTGAGTCTCCTCTAAACCCATTGGCACTGATGCTTGAAGCCGGTGCAACATTTATTGCAAGAGGATATCCGGCAAAGTTGGATCAACTGACCGAGATCATGGTGAGTGCGGTAGAACACGAGGGTTTCTCGATAGTTGAGGTTCTCCAACCATGCGTCAGTTTCAACAACACTTACGCTTTGTATAACGAAGCAACAGAGGTCCTCAAGAAGACTCCTAAGAGTTATGACGAGGCCATGAGGGTCATCAAGGCAGAGGATAAGATTCCTATCGGTGTACTGTATCAAGTGACAAGGCCTACTTACCACAGGGAGTTATATGGTGACTTAAATCCTGCACAAGAAAGACTTTCAAAAGAGAATAGAAGGGAGAGGATAAGTCAGTTATTACGGGTGTAATTTTTCCTTTTATCAGGTTCTTTGAGGTTGATATTTTAAACAACAGATATATATGGTAACCTGGTAATGTGTGTTTGGAGTTGTGACTTAAGATGAAACATGTTGATGGCGAAGATAAAGGGGAAATCACGCTGTATACCCTAAGTACCTGCGGATGGTGCAAGAAGACAAAAAAGCTTCTAGGTGAATTGGGTGTCGGATACAACTATGTCGATGTCGATCTTCTTGAGGGTAATGAACAAAAGGATATTCTTGAGGAAGTGAAGAGATACAATCCCAAATGTTCCTTTCCAACCCTTGTTGTGAATAAAGATAAGTGTATCATCGGATTCAAGGACGATGAGATAAAAGAGGCGCTCGGTAAATGAATGACGGTGAGGTTGCTAGAAAGGAAGAGATCGAGGATCTCTTTAAGAAATTGTCAGATGAAGCGGAAAGTTCGGGATATCATTTGAATCCTGATTTTGATTTAACTTCGGACCTCTTGGAAGGTCTTCTAACAAACGAGAAGAGGTATGGTTACCGGGCCTGCCCATGCAGGATTGCATCAGGGACAAAGGAAGACGATCTTGACATAATCTGCCCCTGTGACTATCGTGATCCTGACCTGGATGAATACGATATGTGCTACTGTGCTTTGTACGTATCTGAGCGGGTTCTTAAAGGTGAAAGGGAGGTATGTCCCATACCCGAGCGACGCCCGTCTCCTGAAGAGAGGGCTGAGATGAGTACTGTAAAGGAAGATACATCCGATTTTACCGGATTTAAGATACCTGTCTTTAGGTGCAAGGTATGTGGATACCTGTGTGCAAGGGACTCCCCTCCTGAAATATGCCCTATATGCAAGTCAAGTCGGGATAGGTTTGAGAGGTTTGCATGATGGGTCTGTTTTTCATATTTTATTCAACTCAATAATAGTCTAGGCCTTGGTTGGAGATCTTTTTTTCGGGTTATCTGTGAGGTCTGCTTTCATTAGTTGTATGGTATCTGATATCGAAGAACTTGTGAAAAAATGTAAGCCAGCTAGGCAGAAAGAGGATCATGTACGTCGCAAATATCTTAGGTCTCTTGTTCCTCATCAATTCATCGACCATATAGGATACATCATGAAAGAAGAATATCGCAATAAGAAAAGTTCTCAAGGCCACTCCTGCTTTTGGCATGAGCTTTATGCCTGCTTAGCAATCCCTTGCTTCACATTTTTTGAACCAAAAATCTTAAGTATTTCGCCTAACAATATCCTTTTGATATTCAGTTCATCTATAAAGATTGGGATATTCGTTATTTAATTATAAGTAACTCTATAATTCCCTATATTTGATTTTTGTTATTTAACTTTAAGATAATTTGGAATGTACTTTTATATGGGGGATTAATTCAATAGTAATGTGTTAAACAGGACAAGATAATGAGCGGAATTTGGTGTGATGGGTGGAGGTGGTTATAAGAACAATCGTGGATTATCTGAACGATACCGTATCAATAATCCTCCGGTTGATTGTAAGTATTCATATCAAACGAAGCTTATAACGCTTGGCGACGAGGAAGCTCGTGTAATCTTTACAGAGGTCCTACCTAGTCTTCTTTTCTTTAGGTTCTGAGTTTATTTCTTTTGGAGGGGTTGTTGCAATTACTCGTAAGTGGACTCAGGGGCTTAAATATGATGCAATAAAATTGCACTCTTGCCAAACTGACCGATCCCGGCAGACTCTACAACAGATCTGAATTACAACGATGGCCAAAAGAGCATCCGGCATAAATGAAGAGAATAACTCCTTCTCTCTTTCGGACATGATTTCATATGCGGAATCTCAATTGCAAACCCTTCATTTTCGGGTGGATTTCAGAAAATAAGAAAAAGATAATCGGTCCCACAAGAGAAGTTTATCCAAATGACCCTTCTGAAGTGAAAGAAGAAGATATTTTAACCGAAATATATGCGCCTATTGATTGAATAAGGAAGCTTACCATAGGAATAAATCATCAATCGTTTGATATCATTAGTCTTTTTTATCGAAAAGTAAATCGGGGGACCGGCTAAAGTGTTGTATGAGAAAAAATGACCTCTAAGCATAGATGGCAGTATAACGAGATGCAGCAGATAGGCACTGATTATCAAGATGAGGCGAACGTCCAAGCATACGATGAACGGATGGCAAGGCTCAGGGATGTGAAAAGTGAAGTCAAGAGTATAATGGACGATATGGGTATTACAAAGGAATCAACCGTCATTGAGATCGGTTGCGGGACGGGTAACTTCTCAGTTGAAGCTTCAAAACACTGCAAAAAAGTATATTCGGTCGACATCTCAGAAATGATGCTTGAATTTGCAGAAAAGAAGGCTGGTTCTGTTAAAAGTGATAATATCACCTTCATTAACGCAGGATTTCTGACATACCGGCATACGGAAGAACCGGTCGACCTGGTTGTATCACAGTTGGCATTGCATCACCTTCCTGATTTTTGGAAGATGGTCGCACTATTGCGGATGAATCAGATGCTAAAGATGGGAGGAAAGTTGTTCCTTTCTGATATCATCTTTTCATTTGGTGTGGATTGCTTTGAAGAGAGTATCTCCAGTTGGCTTGACCAAATAGGAGAATCGGGAGGTGCAAAGATGATGCACGAGACTGAGATGCACATAAGAGAGGAATATTCAACCTTCTCGTGGGTTATGGAAGATATGCTTTCCAGATCCGGATTTTCTATTAACAAGATTGATCGGAAGAGCGAGTTTGTGACCGCCTACATCTGTACAAAGAGATGAGGGTATGAGATAAAAACAAAAGGACGCTACTATGAAAGATGACGATGACCAAAGGTTCTTCAAGATGGCAGAGACCTATGATAAAATGGCACAATTGCTCGTTCCAAAGTATGATCTTCTCCAGGATAAAACACTCAAGAGGTCGTTTTCAGAACTGGAAGAGAGGAAATGTTGATGAATTCGATCAGCCAAAGACCAATGGTGATGACACCCACGACAGATCATTTTTGGTCTGTGATCGGTGGGCAGAAGTTATGAGGACTGTGCACATACCAAGAAATAAGTTATCATATCCCTGCAATGGAATTACGAGATTCAATCTCTTTGATTTGGTTTGGATGGTCCTAACCCAAAAAACGCCTAATAATGCTCATATCCTTCAGAACGACGATGCTTGCGACAAGCCCAACAATTAGGTTGAAGTGATAGGCCACAAGTCGGAATACGACGACGAAGACTCCGACCATGGCACCCTCAATAAACGTAGAAAATATTGCAGTTGATCCAAGCTCTGCGATTCCACTCCCACCCGGTGTTATCGGTGCAAGAAGAAGTACAACAAGAAGTATCTGGGCTGCGAAAGAGTAAAGTAAATACGGCTCGGAACCGATAGCAAGAAGAATCAGTGGTGCTATACATAATTCAAGACCCCAACGTGCAACGGTCAAAACCGAAGCTGCAACCAATCCGTACCCATTTCTTGCCATGCTCCACATGCTATTAACAAAAGTATCAATCTCCTCTTCAATGTACCTTCTTAGGTCCTTTATACGATCGCTCTTCCAGACCTTTTGCACAAATTCAAAAGTCCAGTTTGCGATTCTTTTGACAAGATCCGGGCGAAACATTATCATTGCGACAACCGAGAAGACACCGAAGAAGAAGATTACGGCTATCACGGGGATTATTATGAGGCTGCCCTTAAGGACAATATCTCTGAAGACGAATATTCCGATGGGTGATATCAGAACGAGAAATATCACATCAAGGAAACGTTCGGTAAAGATGATTGCGGTTGCATCCCCTAGACTCATATTCTCCTCGGTTAAGAGGTATATTTTCACAGGTTCACCCCCGACCTCTGATGGTGTGATTCCTGCTGCAAAGAGGCTGCACATGAGGATCTTAAATGAGGTAAAAGAAGAGATGAATCCACCGGTGGCCCCTGTTAGTACCTTCATTCTTGAGCTCCACATGAACCAGGAGCCCAGATGAAAAGCAATTGCAAGGGCGATGTAGCGTAAGTCAATGTTAGTAAAGTAAGCCACAGCCTCTCCATCCATCGTGAACCATATGACTGCGATTACCGATAACAGACTTATCGATATTGTAATCAAAAGAGATCTTCTCACTTCATCCATCTTTTTCACATCATCCGCTTTAACTCTTAAAAAAATAGTGTCCGCCAATTAGTACAGTGTACCCTCACCATATTCACAATCTCTCTTTCTTATACTTTGCCGCAAGTTCTACATAAGAACTAGCAATCGGCCCATCGATCCAGATCAAGTGTTTCTTTGATACCTCTCCTTTGATCTTCGCCGGAACTCCTGCGACAAACGAGTCTTTTGGAATCTTCATTCCGTCTGGAACAAGTGCACCTCCGGCAATTATACAATGATCACCGACCTCGACGTTATGCAGAAGTGACGAGCCTATACCTATCAATACGTTGTTACCAACTTTTTCCGAATGTATCATTGCACAGTGCCCGATAATAACATTATCTCCGATCGTTACGGGTGTCAGACCCCCGTGGATCACCACATTGTCCTCGACGTGGGTGTTACTTCCGATTCTAACAGGATTCATATCCCCCCTGATAACTGCTCCTGGCCATACTGTTGATCTTTCACCGATCTCTACGTCCCCGACAACGTAGGCTCCCTCGCTTACAAAAGCCGACTCTGGTATCTTCGGCTCCTTTCCATCAAAACTCCTGATCATGATCAAACCATTCCTTGATTAATTTGTATACAAAGAGATGTTATCTTTTTTCAAAAAACATTATGGTATCTCAGAACAACCTTTAATCATGTGCCTTGCGGTTCCTGCGAAGGTTCTCGAGATATCCGGTGACGAAGCAAAGGTTGATTTTGGGGGGGTTACACGTACTGTTAACATCTCTCTGGTCGATGTGAAGGTTGGGGAGTACGTTATCGTTCATGCAGGTTTTGCAATCGAGATGATGAATGAAGAGCAGGCCAAAGAGAGTCTTAAGATATGGGAAGCACTTCTTGACGATACGGAGGCAGGCCTCTCCTGAATTGGTTGCATGCACGAGTTTTCCACTATGACTCAGATTGTGGAGGTTGTTTTAAAAGAAGCAAGTAAACACAATGCTGATAGTGTGACTGAAGTTCGTCTTCAGATAGGAGAGCTGACATTTCTTGGAGTTGATCAGATGAAATTTGCATACAAAGTCCTCTCAGAGGACTTAGATATACTTGGAGGTTCGGATCTGATCATTGAAGAGGTGAAGGCAACGGTCCGTTGTGACGATTGTGGTTATATGGGGAGGATCGGTTATGAAGATGAGATGCTCGCAAATGAGCGCCTTCCCAGGTTATCATGTCCCAACTGTGATCAACCTGTTGAGATTGTAACTGGAAACGAGTGTTTGATCAAGGATATTGTGGTAGATATTGAGGGGTAGTATGTTTAAGTTTCAAGATAAAGAGACTGCGAAAAAGATCATCAACCGACTCGGGAGAATGGATCTTGATATTAAAGTGATGCATGTATGCGGTACACATCAGGATACGCTCGTTCGCTATGGTCTCGATGAGATGCTAAGCGAAGTCGGTGTGAATATCAGGCAAGGCCCAGGCTGTCCGGTCTGTGTCACAACACCTCTTGAGATAGAGGAGGCGATCACGCTTGCAAGGAGCGGTAAGACGATCACGACCTTCGGGGACATGCTGCGTGTCCCTGGCGAGGATACGTCCCTTTCCGAGGTCAGAGCAGAGGGAGGTGACATAAGGACGGTTTATAGCATAAACGAGAGCGTGGAGCTTGCAAGAAAGACAGATAAAGAAGTTATTTTCATGGCTGTGGGATTTGAGACGACGACTCCGCCCACCGCGGTAACAATCCTTGGTGACCCCCCTGATAATTTCTCTATTCTCACGTGTCACAGGGTAATCCCACCGGCGATGGAGGCAATTCTTCGGATGGGTGAGTTGAAGATCGACGGCTTCATAGATCCGGGGCATGTCAGTGTGATAATCGGGATGAGGCCATATGAATTCATCTCAGATGAGTTTAATGTCCCTCAGGTAATTGCGGGATTTGAGCCACTCGACCTTCTCATGGGTGTCTTCATGATTGCAAAACAGATTGAAGACGGCGTGGCCAAGGTAGAAAATGAGTATAGTAGAGTGGTAAGAAAGGAGGGTAACTCAAAGGCAATAGAAGTTATTAACAAGGTCTTCGAGCCGACTGATACTCGCTGGAGGGGTTTTTCAGCCATTCCCGGAAGTGGACTCTCTTTGCGTAAGGAGTTCGAGATGTATGACGCAAGAAAGAGGTATAAGGGCGAACTTGAAGACCTCAAGAATATGGTCTTTGAGGAGCCGAAAGGATGCAAATGCGGCGAAGTACTTAGAGGAATAATAACATCAGACGAATGCCCGCTCTTTGGAGGAGTATGCACGCCCCAGAACCCTGTTGGACCGTGTATGGTCTCAAGGGAAGGTAGTTGCAACATATTACTCAGGCACAAGAGGGTATAGTTAAACCGATCTTTTAATAAACAGTCCCGGTACAGTGATAGTAAAAAGTTTGGAGTAGCATATGAAAATCGTAGCAGGTCCGGCGTCTCAGGTTCTTGCATCACGCATTGCTGGTGAACTTGGTTGCGAATTGCTCTTGAGTGAGTTCAGAGTTTTTCCCGATGGTGAGTTGTACACAAGAGTTCATGGTGAGATCTCTGGCGACGTTACAATAGTTCAAAGCACGCCTACAAATACTGATCTCATACATCTTATGCAACTTATCGATGCCTGTGATAAAGCAAAAAGAATCGATGTTGTGATCCCATACTTCGGATATGCTAGGCAGGACAAGAGATTTTTATCAGGAGAGGCAGTAAGTTCGAGAGCTGTCGCAAAAGCCATATCTGCCGATCATGTATACACAGTCAACATCCATGATGAAAATGTTCTAGGTTACTTCAACTGCACCGCCTCAGATCTTAATGCTGCACCAGCTATCGGATCCAAGATAAAATCCCTAAATCTCAAAAGCCCAATAATTATTGCACCTGATGAAGGTGCTATGAACCTAGTCAGTTCAGTTTCCGGAGATGACTTTGATTATGACGTACTTCAAAAGCACAGGATCAGCGCAAGTGAGGTAGAGATTAAGCCGAAGAAGCTCGATATCTCTGGTAAGGATGTCGTGATAGTTGATGACATAATATCTACCGGGGGAACGATCGCAGAAGCAACAAAGAGACTTCAAGAGCAGAATCCAGGTGGTAGAATATATGTCGCTTGTGTGCATCCGGTATTTGTCGGAAACGCAGTCCTCAGGTTGATGAACTCAGGTGTATCAGAAGTATTTGCAACTGATACAATAGAGCACATTTTAGGATGTACAACGGTAGCAGGGATAATAGCCGCCGAGTTCAAAGAGTAAGAGAAAGGTTTTTATAAAACAAAGATAACGGGATTTACAATGCTTGAGGACGAATATCAGCTCGATTATTTCTTCGAAAATAGATTTGAGAGAAGAAGATGCAGATCGTGTGGGGGTTATTTTTGGACTCGTGATTCAGAAAAGATGACCTGTGGCGATGCCCCATGCGACACTTATTCATTTATAGGAAGTCCTGTTTTGAAGGAGCGCAATCTTGATTCCATGAGGGAAGCGTTCCTCTCCTACTTCGAAAGACATAATCACCAGAGGGTAGGTAGGTACCCCGTTATTGCAAGATGGCGTGGAGACATTTACCTGACGATAGCATCAATCGCCGATTTCCAACCCTGGGTGACTTCAGGAAAGATCCCACCACCGGCAAATCCTCTTACCATCTCTCAACCATGTATAAGGCTTGAAGATCTTGATTCCGTCGGAAAGAGCGGCAGGCATCTGACAACATTTGAGATGATGGCGCACCACGCATTCAACACTACGGAGGAAGAGATCTACTGGAAGGATGAGACCCTTGAATATTGCGAGGGGTTATTAAAAGAACTTCAAGCAGACCTTGATGCAGTGACTTATAAAGAGGTTCTATGGTCAGGAGGTGGAAACGCTGGCCCCTGTTTGGAAGTCTTGATCGGAGGCCTTGAGATTGCAACACTTGTCTTCATGAATCTTGAGCACTCACCAAATGGCGATGTGATGGGTAAAGGTGGGCCTTACGCAAAGATGGACAGATATATAGTTGATACCGGTTACGGCCTTGAGAGGTTTGTATGGGCATCAAAAGGTTCGCCCACAGTTTATGATGCAATATTTCCGGAAGTTGTAAATGAGCTTATGGGCATTGCCGGTATCGATCATTCCCTTGACGATGATGAATATGCAAACATTCTCTCACAGAATGCGAAGCTTTCAGGAATCATTGATGTAAATGATGACCTTATGGCTTTGAGAAAGAAGGTGGCGTCTCATATAGGAATCTCCGTGGACAAACTAAAATCAATAATCGAACCGGTAGAGGCAGTATACGCTATCTCCGATCATACCAGATGCCTGGCATTTATGTTTGGAGACGGGATAATCCCATCCAATGTAAAAGCTGGTTATCTTGCTCGTCTGGTTCTTAGACGTGCACTGAGAATGATGAAGAACCTTCAGATGGATACTCCACTCTCAGAACTGGTGACTCTTCAGATAGAGCACCTAGATGCTTACCCGGAGTTCAAAGAAAATCTGGATACAATTGTTGAGATTCTTGATCTCGAAGAGGAGAGGTACAATCAGACGATAAATCGCGGTACCAGGATCGTCGAGAAGATCTCAAATGAGTATAAAAAGAAGAACGAGAGCATCTCACTTAATGATATCATAGGGCTTTATGATACTCATGGGATGCCACCTGAGATATGTAGGGAGGTTGCCGAAAGTATTGGTGTTGATGTTGAGATACCGGATAACTTCTACTCACTTGTTGCGGAATCACACGGAAAAGAAGAGGTAGAGAAGAAGGTGGATATTTACCAAGAGAGGGTGAAGGATCTACCAAAGACAAGAAAACTCTTTTACGAGGATCAGAAACTGAGTCAATTTGAGGCTGTTGTTCTTGATACGATCGACGATTACATTGTACTGGACCAGACTTTGTTCTATCCGGAGGGTGGTGGCCAGCCGGAGGACGAAGGAGTCATCTCTACACAGGAGGAGGTGGCTCACATAAGTGAGGTGAAAGATGCTGACGGTGTGGTTCTTCACAAGGCGGATATACTGATACCAAGGGGTGAACTTGTGAACGGTAGGATCAACTCCGAGAAGAGGACGAACCTATCCAGACATCACACTGCGACACATATAGTGCATGAGGCATCAAAAAGAGTTCTCGGTGAACATATATGGCAAGCAGGGGCGCAGAAGGGACTTGATAAATCCAGGCTCGACCTCTCACACTTCAAAAGAATCACTCCAGATGAACTGAATGCGATTGAGCTTGTGGCAAACCAGATAGTGATGAGTAATCTGGAGGTTGAGGTGTCAGTTCTTGATAGAAATGAAGCTGAAGCTGAATACGGTTTTGTACTCTACCAAGGCGGAATTCCCACGGGGGATAAGATTCGAGTACTGAAGATCGATAGCAATGTTCAGGCATGTGCAGGTACGCACTGTGAGACCACCGGAGAAGTAGGTATGATAAAGATACTGAGAACCGAGAGGGTCCAGGATGGCATAGAAAGGCTGGAGTACTCTGCAGGTGAAGCTGCCGTCAGGCAGATGCAGGAGAGGGATAAGATACTAACAGATGCTTCAGAAAACCTAAATGTTCCACCTGAGATATTACCTGACAGTACGAGTAGGTTCTTTTCCGAGTGGAAGGAACTGAGAAAGGAGAATGCCAAGCTCAAAGAGAACCTTTCACAACTACGTGCAGAATCTCTGAGGTGTGATGCAGTCGATATTGACGGTCTCAGTGTCATCACAAAGAATATCGATGGGGCTGATGTTGACGAACTTAGAAAATCCGTGACATGTCTTGCTGATGAGAACATCATCGGAATCAATGCTAGTGACGTTGGTGGGAGTGCAATAATCATGGCCTCTGTCCCAAAAAGCGCTATAGAGGTGGGTGTAAGTGCTGCCACAATTGTAAAGGAAGCCTCGAAAGTCCTTGGAGGAGGCGGTGGTGGCAAGCCGGATCTTGCTCAAGGAGGCGGACCAAAGGTGGAAAATATTGAGGAAGCGCTTGAGAAGTGCCTGGAAGTTATCAGAAGTTCCATCACCGAGTAGTTTGAGTGTTGATATTTTAATTTTAGTCTATATTCGACCTGAGAAAGATAGATATACTTCTGATAAAAACTTATCAAAGTAAAAGGTCCTTGGGGTTTCGCAATTGATTGAACTGAATTATGGTGAAGGGAGATGTAAACTTCATTTAAAAGCCCTTGCTATGGGAGATGATTACGTAATCAATTTATACGGCAAAGGACCCCATGTTGGAGCTGTCGGTGTGGGAAACTTTGACAATGACAGTAATAGGGCATCATCATCCGTTATTACATTGAGCGGACATCGAGATGACAGGATAGCAAAGGAAGCCGCTGAGAAGATATCAAAGAAGACGAAGAGATCCACAGTCGTCACCGTGGGGATTCATCTCGAGAATATAACAGAACGTGAGATCAATACAATTTTAAGTAACTCTGAGCAGATAATAGATATCTTTCTTAATTGTATCGAGGAGTAAGGTTTCGATGAGGTTGGTTGTTGGGTTGTCTGGTGCAAGCGGCGTGCAGTATGGGATACGATTACTTGAAGTGTTAAAAGACCAAGCCCACGTTGATCTGATCATATCGAGTGGTGCAAAAGAGATAATACAACTTGAGACAGGGCTAGATATTGAATTTGTCTATGATCTTGCGTCAAGTGTCTATGAGAATGATGATATGAAAGCCCCTATTTCCAGTGGGTCTGTAAAATTCGATGGGGAGGTCATTGTGCCTTGTTCCATGAAGACACTTGGTTGCATCGCAAATGGTATCTCAGATACACTGATCTCACGGGTAGCGGATGTCTGTTTAAAGGAAGGCAAGGCCTTGATTCTTGTCCCTAGAGAGACACCATTGAGCCTGGTTCATTGCGAGAACCTACTTAAGGTAAAGAGAGCAGGAGCAGTCGTTATGCCTGCGTCTCCCGGATTTTATACAAAACCCTCAGATATCTCGGATCTGATAGATTTTATCGTTGGACGGATAATGGACAGCTTGGGTATGGAGCACGACATTTCAAAGAGATGGGATGGAGATACAAGTGGTAAGTGAAGGGATGAGTCTGGAGAAACTCTGGAGAATTCTTGACGCTGAGAGGAAGTCTGCCGGGCTTCAGAATATTTCACCTTCATTTTATAAAGACGCGAGTGAATATATAAAAGAACTGGAGTTGGAGCTTAGCAAGACCGGGCCTGAAGATCCGAAGGCGATCATCCTTGTTGATGAGCTCAAGACCGCACGTATGCGAATTGAGAACATCTTCAACAAAAGGATTGGAAAGATCATCAACCTTGCATCGTCAAAGGCCTGTGGACTTTCAAAGATACCGAATGGATTTATTGAAAATGAGAAAGATATCTTTGAAAAGATAGTCAAGATCATTGAACAAGCAAAATCTTCCGTTCTTGAAAATGCCTTAATCTGTTCAGAGAATAAAGAGAGCAGTCCCAAGACTACAGTTGATGTATCTGAAAGAGAGGTGAAAGAAGACTGTAAAGCGGTACAGAGTCCAATACTTGCTATGGATGGCTTCTCTGTCTTGAGAGTTCTGAAGGATATACCTACCTTCGTTGGATCGGATGGTCGGAATTACAAACTTGGAGAAGAAGATATTATTGTATTGCCAAAATCAAATGCAGATATCCTGTGTGCAAAAGGAGCTGCTTTAAAGATACCTGACTAATTTGTTACTGCGGAATCGTCATCAATATCGCTTCCGAGGAAGGCAGAGGGTTCAAAGGAGCAGGGTCGGCCTGAGGAATTGTATTGTCCAAATCCATGAGAATCTCCCCATCTCTCAAGTGTATCGTTCTATCTGTGTCATTACCAACATTGGGATCGTGAGTAACAATGACAAGTGTAACCCCTTCATTCTTATTCATGTTCTTCATCAGTTGCATAACTTCTCGTCCACTCTTCGAATCCAGATTCCCGGTAGGTTCATCAGCCAAGATGATATCGGGATTGTTTATGAATGCCCTTGCAATAGCGACTCTCTGCTGTTCCCCTCCACTAAGCTTGTTTGGAGTATGGTGTATACGATCTCCCAGACCAACAAGTTCTATCAATTCCTTTGCGTACTCTCTCTTTTCATCGGATATTCCAGTTGGCGCCAAAGGCACAAAGACGTTCTCAATAACATTGAGCGTGGGTAGTAAATTGAAGCTCTGGAATATGAAGCCGATCTTATCCCGTCTCACGTTACATAGCTCACTGTAACTGAGTTCTGAGATATCTACATCGTCAATATATACTCTTCCTGAGGTGGGCCTATCAAGCCCTCCAAGAAGATGTAGAAGTGTACTTTTCCCACTACCGGAAGGTCCCATAATGCTTAAAAACTCACCTTCTTTCACTTGAAGATTGATCTTATTTGCACCGACTACTTCTACGTCACCCATCTTGTATATTTTGACCAAATTTTCTACTTTTATCATATCTTTTCTCATTTAACCGTCCCTAAATGCTTCAAGTGGGTTCATGCTTGCGGCCCTCCAGGCAGGGTATAGCCCACCGCCCACACCGACTATGATTCCGAAGAGTGAAGCTGATAAAAATAATTCGAGATTCAAGACTATACCAGTTCCGGGAAATAGAACTGTCATACCGGATAGTCCTAAGACTCCCAAGCCTATTCCGCCAGCTGTACCGAGAATAGATATTACAACCGACTCAATCATAATCAGTTTAATAACATCTAATTTCTTCCAACCAGTCGCCATAAGGACACCTATCTCTTTAGTCCGCTCAACCACAGACATTATCATTGTATTGATGATTCCAATAAACCCAATAGATACGGAGAAGATCATCATCATCATGAACATAAGACTCATGCGGTCTGAGAAGTCATCTATCGTCTTCATCATCTGTTTATTAATACCAACGTCTGCATCAGGGAGTAATACCCTCAACTTTCTGATGGCGCTATCTTCCTTCTCCGGAACTATGTCCAAAACAACCATCGATATCTGTGATGATGTCATTCCGTTTATCGCCCGAGCTTCATCCTGGCTTATGATGATGTTGTCGTTCGTCATCATTGAATCACTATCATAAACCCCAATGACATCGAAATCAAATTTATCCGAGCTCTCTATTATACCATCCTCGTCTTTATCATATGTAACAACTATTCTGTCACCCACACTCTTTTTTGACTTCTCTTCAAGACCTGATCCGATAACACAGACTCCATGAGTACCTTTTCTTATCATTGTCCCGCTGACTATGTTGGTCATGTAACCCTTAACTTCCTTCTCCATCTTGGGATCAACACCGATCAAGTAGGTACCACTCATCATCTCCTGAAAATCACTTGGCATTGCCTCCATTCCTGAAGGAATAACATCTGTACCCTCCACCTTAACAAAGATATAGATTCTCGATGCAACACCTTTTACACCATTCACCCTCTCGGATTTATCGATTACGTTCTTATCCAGGACGCTAACTGAAGGATCAAAGGCGCCCATTCCACCACTTGCGCTATTACTCTTCTGAGTAATTTCGACACTTCCGGACATTGTCTTTTTAAAATCTTCCATCATCACATCAGAGGACTGCGAAAAAGAGATCATAACTATCACCAGCATAATCCCCATAGTAACTCCGAGAGCTGCAAGGATCGTTCTGGACTTACGTCTTAGTATATTTTTATATGCGATGAAGTACATGATCACCTACAATATGAAAAAACACCTTTTTCATTCCGAGCACCGGTAACAATCATCTTCTTTCACTTTTATGAGGTGGGTTGTTATTTTTGCCTCTTTTTACCATAATAAAAGATCATGACCATTATAATTGACACCACCAGAATAAATAATATCGCAACTATCGTGAAGTCGGTTCCATATCCTGAAACGGAGGACCTACCATCTTGTGACGATCCAACCAATTGTTGCACAACAGTTACATCACCCTTTTCTATAAAGGAATATTCTCCTGTCTCATCCATATATTCTATGTAAAATACTACAGATACCACATCGGGAGCGTCATCTTTTACAACAATCTCAAATAGTGCAGTATCATCTTCATCAGGCGCTATTGTCCCAACGTAATCGCTCTTTGTTCCGGTGATATATTCATTCTTTGCAAGTAGAACACGGACTGACTTTGCATCATTTTTACCTGCATTCTCAACCGTAACCATGAGTATGGATGGCTCACCAGGTACAACATCAATCGGATCGGTCCTAATATCCGGGACATTAAGATCCGCTTTTGAAGATACTATAATTCCGATATATTCAGAGGTTGATCGACCGTTTTGCCTATTAATAGTGACAGGCAGGTTGTAAACCCCCTTTTCCGCTCCACTATCTGCCGATATCATGAATCTAATCTCTCTGCTGAAACCCGGCAAAAGGTCTCCAACGAAGAACCTGGTTCCGGAACCGGTAACTACAAATGGTGGCGGAGTCTCATCACTACTCATCATCGGTGACATTCCACCGACAGAACCTGACATGTCACCACCGAAAAAGCTACTAAATCCACCAAGATCAGAACTTGACATTGTGCCACCATCTTCAGTTTCAGGAATTGGATTGACCTCTAAAAAGACATCTTTTGCCTTATCGCTTCCAACATTTTTAATTGTAACTGCAATCTCTTTTGTACTCCCCGGAGTAACAACGTTATATGAGGTCTCCGATATGATAAGATATGGTGGTTTTCCGGTAATCTGCACTGTGAAGGTTGTGAGTGTTTGGGTAGTTCCCCCACCATCGTTTGCAACATTGATGTTAAAGTTATATATCCCATCATCCGCTTCAGGGGATGCAAAAATAGTGAATTCCGCTCTTGCAGTCTCGTGACGATCGAGATCCCCAAGCCCTACCGAACCATCCGATATACCTATTGCCGATTGGGCTTCTGCGGACTGTTCCAGTGTTAAAACCAGATTTGAAATTGTCTCTGCACCATCGTTTGTCACATCAATCCAAAGTTCAGTTTTTTCTCCAGGTGAAAGGGGCATCTTATCAAACTCAACTTTAGTCGCACTCAAAGCTGATGCATTTGGTACTATTGTGATAAGTGCCAGTAACATTACTAAAATCAATAAATCTCTTTTCAACATATTTGATCCTCTGGATTATTTTGTAGCTCTTATACACACCAACCCATTATCAACCTAAATAGCCCTATATATTTCAATCATTTATTTGCCGAATTTGTATGTCAATTGCGACAGGAAAGCTCTATATCAGGTATATATGGGTATAGTTCTGGACATATATAAAATATATATGGCAGATTAATAACTTTGAATGGTCATAAAAAATTTGAAAAAAGCTTCATAACAGATTGACCTATTTCAGGTACTGTCCCAATACAGATACCTTAATAGAGTCCTATTACAATATCCCTAAATGTGATAAGATGTCACGCCCTAGAGGAAAAATTGAAGTCACCTGTCCAAACACCAAGTGCGGATACTATCATGAAGCAAATGGGAAGGACATTATTAAGAAAGGTAAGAATCGCGCAGGCCATCAAAGATATTTCTGCTTCAGATGTAACACCTATTTTGTCGAGACATCGGATACACCACGTTATCGAAAGCAATTATCCGAAAGTGAAATAATCAACATATGCAAACACCTGGCCGAAAAGAACGGCATACGAAGTATTGAAAGGATCACAGGCCACCATAGGGATACAATAGGTAGATTGCTTGAAGATATGGCCGAGCATGCGGAAAAGATGAACGAGTATCTCCTACATGATATTGGACTCACCCCCTTCGAATGCGATGAACTGTGGAGCACAGTTAAAAAAAACAGAAGAAGGTTGAGCGAATCAGCCCAAATCGGTCTGAAGAAGGTGACTGCTGGACATACACATGTATAAAGCGGAATACCTACTTTTTTGTGGCGTTTTCAGTTGGGAAGTGGACACAAAAGACCTGTGAAAGGATGATAGAGAAACTATTTTACGGAACAGAACTTCCGTTTCCTGATAACAAAATCGAGATATTCACCGATGGGAACGATGACTATACCCACATCCCACCAGATTACTATGCTGACACCTGTATGAACTACGGGCAGATCATTTACCTTGCTAGTGATAACATTGTAATTGAAAGTAACGTAAGTTCCAATGTCTATCATGGTATCTATATGTATGATTCAAAAAAACAACACCATTCTCGAATGCGTTCTATTGTATAACTATTATGGTATATATATCGACTCAAGTGATTTTAATATCATTAAAAGAAACGATGCTAAAGGGAACACAACGGGTGGAATCCATATCTATGCCCAAAGTCCTTCCGGTATAGACTGTTCAAACCGGCATAACATCACAGAACCTTCAACCTCGCTACCAAGTATACAATGATCAATCAGGAGATATCGATACAACGGGTAACTGGTGGGGTACAACCGACGACGACACGATTAATGCGAGAATCTACGACTACTATGACTCAAACGTTAAGGGTGAAGTCATTTACAACCCGAAGCTGACAAGCCCATCTTCCGGCACCCCTGTTCCGGTGGTAGCAACGGTTATTCTTCTTGCAATCGGCCTCTTGGTAATAGTCGGATATGTAAAGATAAAAACGAGGTGGCCTATCAGGAGCGGAGTGAGGGCCCCACCCTTTCATATCATTTTTTTGCTATGTAGATGCTTTTGGTCCAAGCATGCCAGACTATCTCCGGTTGGGTAAACCCCGCACCTTCTAAAATAATCAGATAATCTTCAGGACTCCTCCAGTTGATGTTCATATCCTTCTGCCTTGCTCTAAGACCTGAAAAGAAGGAATCGAAGCTTTGAATTGTGAGATTATTTCCACTTTTCTTCATTGCATTCTCGTATGCATACTCAGCCTTGAATACCTCTTCCATCTCTCTTGTCTGTGGATTTTTTGATAGGTTTCCGATGCATGCGATGAAGAGTCCGTTCTCTTTCATATGTTTGTGAATCTCTTTAAATAGGGCACTTTTTCGCTCATCTGAGACGTAATGAAGGGCTAGAGAAGAGACTATAAGATCGAATTCTTGAGGGATCAAAACTGAAAAGAAGTCATCCTCATTGAAGTTTGAAAGAACCGCCTTGTATCCATGTGGAACGTACTTACAAAGTCTTTCAAGAGATTCAAGGACCATACCTTCTGAAGAGTCAACTCCAATGACCTCACAACTTGGGATGATTCCAAGCAACTCTTGACTGAGTGTCCCCGGACCGCATCCGATGTCAAGTATTGTTGGTGATAGTATCTCATTTTTTTCCGAGTGATACTTTGCGATCCTTGTAATACTTCTGATTATGTCACTTTTATACTCGAGAAATAACTCCTGGTTCTTGTCATACTCGCTAACCTCGGACCCCGTCCAGAAGTGAATATTTCCGCCCTTGTGATCCAAAGACTTCTCTTCTTCCTTCTTCATAGCAGACTCCACTCGAAAGTAGAATTAAAATCATCCGCCGAATGCGGGAGGTAAGATACAGACTTCATCATCATCATTAAGCTTCAAAGGCCCCTTCAAATGCCTAACATCCCTACCATTGACAAGAATTGAAGACTTGCGAATGGCGGCCTTAAAATCTTTCCCATAGATCCTTGAAGATTTCTTTAAAAGCTCTCTTACACTTCTAGCCTCAATTTCAAACTCCTTCTCATTTGTGATATCTCGAAGGCTTGAGAAGACTTTAACCGTGACCATCAAACCCTTATCTCTAACCTTTCAAGGGTATCCTTTTGAGGAATGCCATCCTCGGTCCATCCCCTCAGCTTGTAATATCTAGGAAGCATTTTGTCAAGTGGACCTTTTACCCTTTCGGCAAGAGTATCATCCTCGTTCGTTATACCCTCGCGTACGTTGTATCTTCGTTCCATGTTGAAGACCCTCTCCCCTACCTTTAGAAGGTCGGAAAAGCTATATTTTTCACCTGTCACATCAGAGAGAAGTTTCTCAGAGACTGTGACTTGGAGTGGTATACGAGTCTTGAGTAAGAGCGATATCGCCGGTCCTGAGTGTAGCAGAATTGATGATATGGCTTTGTTCACTGCGCCGGAGGGTTTTATCCTGTATATTATATTCGGGAATAAAGAGAACATTGTAAATACACAAACACACAGGCAGTTGTATGAATCGAAGAGGTTCTGAAAGATCACAGTCAACTCTGGCTTCGCCTGGATGCTAAAGGGATCGGCAACTAGTGGTCCCATTGCCTCCAAGGAAATCACGTATCCACCCATATGACATCCGCCCCTGTTACTCGTTGCATATGAAAGACCCTGACCGACACAAAATAGGGGGTTATATCCCGGAAGCTCAAGCCCCTTCGAATGTATCGCATACTCTTCCCCGCCGTACTTTAGAGAGAGTGCTCTTACACCGTCTGCAAGATCATTACCTAGGCCTTTGCGGTGAGCGATATCTCTTAGAACCTCTGAAATGTTCTCAGTACTTCCGATGGATAGTCCGGTAGCAAGTAAGCCGTTTTCTGACAGTTCCATCGCAAATGCAATTGTCTGCGCGGATGATATTGTGTCCATGCCCATCTGATCACAGATGTAGTTCCATTCGATGATCTTATCCATATCATCGATATCCAAGTTTGCTCCGAATAGTGCGAGAGTCTCATACTCGGGCCCTTTCACCTCTCTACCTTCGTACTTCACGACCCTCCCACATTTTATCGTGCAGGAAGTGCATCCGGAACTCTTTACCAGATACTCCTTAGTGAGTCTCTCCCCACTGATAGCCTCTGCATTTTTGAAGCTTCCCAGCTTGAAGTTTTTTGTGGGGAGTGCATTGTGTGCATTGATTGGATTTACAAGGTTAGCAGTCCCGTACTCCGAGTACATCGCAATTCCAGCGCTCTTCTTCAGGGTATCGAACTGCCCTTTCACCCGTTTTTTGAACTTTTCAGGTTTCGCGATCGGGACTTTCTTATTTCCCGATGCAACAATCGCTTTGAGATTCTTTGAACCCATAACAGCACCCACACCACATCTCCCTGCAATTCCAGATCTCTTAGGGGGCGGTCGTGGTGCGACGATAGAAGCATAAAGGACGAGATTCTCCCCGGCAGGACCGATCGTTAGTACCCTTTTAATCCCTTCTCCTGCCACCTTCTCCAGTACTTCATCTGTCTCAAGGCCCCATAACTCAGATCCTTCATTTATTACAACCGAATCGTTATCAATCTCTAGAAAGACAGGACCTTTCGCCTTACCACGGACAATAATGCCATCATAACCTGCCTTCTTCAGATGGTTTCCAAAGTCACCGCCACAACTTGAGCTGGCAATCGCCCCTGTCAAGGGCGATTTTGTGGAGACGTTGAATCTGCTGGAAGAAGGTGCATTGGTGCCTGTTAGTGGCCCTGTCGTAATTATCAGAACATTATCGGGGGAGAGTGGATCGATACCTCTCTTGGTGTTATCAAAGAGCAATCTGGCACCTAGCCCTTTCCCTCCTACGTAAAGCTTTCTTGTTTCATCACTAATATCATAATTACCGATGGTGCCTGTGCTGAGGTTCACATCCATGATTTTACCCATATAACCACCGAGCATTTTTACACCTGGTTATTAGCATTTTCCCAAATCACCTTATACTTTTACTATCCACGAATCTTCATTTCTCGCAAAACGATCAAAAACTGCCAGACTTTAACATGTAAAAACTTGTGCTAAAAATCTACAAGGGGTGAAAATGCACATCTTTATCCGGTGTTGTGAATCTTATATACTGGTATGCGAAATTTCGTTGTGGTGGGAAATACTGCGGTGACTATTTCAGAGTTCTCACTCAATGGTCTACCAAGCTCAGCCGGTCGTCTGGACATATTGTGTAGGTGTGTCAACTCCGCATTCTTCCTCTCACACGATATACGAAGGGATGTGACCTTACATTTAGTACTTCTCGGTGGGCCTGACCCGGACCTAGTGATACGACTTGTTGGTGATAGGTTAAGACACCTAAATCCTGATGAGCGAAACATCGCAACACTCATAAAAAAGGCACTTGATAGGAAGAGTGAAGATGGAAGAGAGATCGAATCGACACCAGGTATTTATGTAAGAAGAGGGGGACTGGAAGATGCTCTTTGCGGTGCAGAAGAGGTACTTTACCTGCACGAGGGAGGGGAAGACATATCATGTCTAAAGTTCAGGGACCCCACATTTGTCCTCGGGGATCATCTCGGTCTCTCCGAAGAGTACGAAGCGTTCCTTGAACATATTGGAGCAAGGAAGGTGAGCATCGGACCAAGATCGCTACATGCAGACCACTGTATCATAATTACTCATAACAGGTTGGATACCAATGAATTTGATTGATCATGCAGTTAAGGTGATGGAAGAAGGACCTATCTGTGACTCGTGCCTTGGAAGGCAGTTTGCCAAATTGTCTACGGGGCTTACCAACAGGGAGCGGGGATCATCTATCAGGACTGTTCTTTCAATGTCAGTAAATGCAGGACCCATCGATGGTGGTAAAGAATATTGCGATGGGATTAGAGTTGACGCAAAGTTCAACAACAAGGAAAGATGTTGGGTCTGTAATGGACTTATGGATCAGGTGAAAGATTGGGCTGATAGAGCTGTCGCGAAGCTTGATGAGTATGAGTATGATTCTTTTCTTGTCGGAACCAGGGTCACCGGACTGATCTCCGAAAATGAAGAGATAATATGGGCAGAAGCCGGTGCATCGTGGGCAGAACCATTGAAATCCGAGATGAACAGAGAGGTTGGTAAGGAGATATCACTTGCTACCGGAAAGGATGTGGACTTCAAGAGGCCCGATATCGTTGTGCTTCTGGATCTGGAACGCGAGGAGGTCTCCCTTCAGGTCAACTCACTCTTCATCTATGGCAGGTACAGGAAGCTTTTGAGGGGCATTCCACAGACCAGGTGGTTCTGTAGAGAATGCAACGGTTCAGGTTGCGACAGCTGCGGTGGTACCGGAAAGCGTTACGCTGAGTCTGTTGAGGAGCTCATAATCTGGCCATCTCTTGCGGAATTTAGAGGAAGAGACGCATCACTACATGGTGCAGGAAGGGAGGATATCGATGCCCTCATGCTTGGAGATGGAAGGCCTTTCGTGCTTGAAGTAAAAGAACCGGAAAAGAGGAGTATTAATTTACTGGATCTGCAAAATAAGATAAATGAAGCAAACCTTGGTAAGGTAGAGGTCTTGGATCTAAGTTACACAGATAAAGAGACTGTTAAGTCCTTGAAGATGATAAAGGCGGACAAGGTTTACAGAATGAAGATAGAGACAGATGAATGGATAGAAAAGGAAAGATTGAATAGGGCTCTGAGCAACTTAGAAGGAGTCGTCAAACAGAAGACACCCACAAGAGTTCTTCACAGAAGATCGGATCTTAAAAGAGAACGTAAAGTTCATGAAGCAAGATTGATATCTATTGAAGATGATAACATCGTACTTGAAGTGAGCTGTGAAGGTGGGTTGTACGTAAAAGAGCTCATATCCGGCGATGATGGGAGGACAGAACCTAGCCTCTCAGATCTGCTTGGAGTAGACCTGATGGTCAGTGAACTTGATGTCACAAGTGTAAAGATAGACGAAGAGATTGTGAAGAATTGACGGAGGAATCATATGCCGAAATCACATGGTATCAGAAGAAAGACGAGATATAAGCTTAAGAAGAGTATTCGTGAGAAGGGTCTTTCACCTGTGAGTAGAGCTATTCAGGTCTTCGAACAGGGAGAGATGGTTCATATTAAGATAGATCCGAGCATCCACAAAGGGATGCCAAATCCAAAATTTCATGGTAAGACTGCAAAGGTCGAAGGCAAACGCGGAAGTTCTTATATGGTTTCAGTGAGGGACGGAAATAAAATGAAGAAGATCTTTGTGCGCCCCGAGCACCTTAAGCTCCAGAAGATCGCTTGATAGATCAGAGATAAAAAGGCCGGGAAGCTGTAATATAAGTCTATACCAACCATAAATTTCTTTAAAAGACTCGATCCATGCATTGAATCTCTTTCACAGAATCCCTGTTCTCTTCGTTTGTACATATTGCACTTATGTACATATACTTTAGATTGGCCTAGGCAATTTTTAATAACATAAAAAAGACAAAAGACGACTATTTGAAAAAGGATAATTGAATGAAATTGAAGCTAATACATAGTTTAAATTGGGGGAAATATATCAAATTGCGTCAGATTTCGAAAAACAAAAGAATATGCTTTAAAAACTTTTTAATTCTATATTTCAAGTTTTAAAGAGCTCAAAACGCCTTTAAGCGCATAGATAATCCTACTCTTGATTAGAATATCTTAAGATGAACCCTCAGACAACATACTCTTTTTAATGGATGAACCCATTTCAAAACTATTTATGGTTTAAGAAACATCTTCCATTTGAGGGGATGAAAATTGAAGTTTGAAATATTATCAGATGAGCAATGGAAATTCATAGAACCACTGTTACCACCTC
>JAXHUQ010000140.1:0-3260 GCA_034189535.1 Halobacteriota archaeon
CTCTTTTGTACTCTTCACGAAGTGCAAAATCAGTTAAGGATTCCATGTATTATAGGTGTCAATGGGATACGATATAGTTCACTGTATTAAGTATTGGTTGGGGTTTTTCGAAGTTCTCTATGGAGTTCTGATAAATTCGGATGAGACGAGCCTTCACCTTTATCGTGTTTTTGAGGAAGACAAGAGTACAAGCCTCTATATCTACAAAGAGCCTTATCCAAATAAAATATACTTCGCAAGGCCGGCATATCATCTGATTCGGATTGAAAAGGATAAGATGAGCGAGCTAAATGAGACTATAGGTAACTATTTGGAATACGTGGATCACGAGGATGAAGAGTATCTCAATTTCAAAATTCCTTCAGGAGCGTTGAAGAGAGATGATGAGTTTATTTTACTTAAAAATCCTTATGTGAGGGAAAATATGGATTTTGTACATGAAACGTACGTATCGGTCCGAATAGAAGAGAAATTAGTTAAAAATTTGGGAGATATCCCAGTAGAATACGTCAATTATGAAGATGATGGCTACATTCATTTCAGCATTCCAAGAGAATTGGGAAGTTCTGACTTTCTGACTTATGCATCACCATGTGAGATTGTGCTAGAAGAACCAATTCCTTTGTCTGTAGAAGGACCTTACCGATTAGTCGATCTCTGTTACAACAAAAGCTCAAGTACGCTATTATATGCACCTAAATGTGAAGGAGATACATTCAAACATGGTGTTGTTGGGCCAACAGCCGGTAGAAATCCCGGATCATATCACCCTGCTACCATGACTGAAAAGATAGTAATCGGAGATGAAGGGGACTTTCTGCAAGATGGATGAAAGAAAATTTGTTGTCGACAGAATGCTAGGGCGTCTTGTGACATGGCTGAGGATACTTGGTTACGATACACTCTACATCAAAGACGTTAGATTCATCTTTAAGGAAGAGGACGATCTCTTGCTTTTAATAGCAAAGTCGTGCAATAGAATTTTGGTAACAAGGGACAGGGCACTTTCACAGAGAGCAAGAAGATACGGGCTCTATTACCACTACATGAGATCCGATAAGGTCATGGAACAACTTGGAGAACTCTCACATGTCTATGGTATGAAGCTTGAGCCAAAGATGATTAGATGTAGTATCTGTAACAAAATTATAAGAAGATCAGATCTTTGTAACGATAAAAGACTCCTGGAAAGTGATTATGTTCCGAAATGGATGATAGAAGATGGAGCTGATTTCTGGATATGTGATCGATGCGACAAGGTCTACTGGCAGGGAAGTCACTGGGATAATGTGAGAAGGGCGCTAAGGGAGCTTGAGAATAAACTTGAATATGTTTAATCACAACCTTTTGGAAAAAGGTTGATCAAAACCACGACTTATGGCTTGCACCATAGGTCATCTCGCCTTTGGGTAGATCTTTTATTTTGAACTTACCTGATTTAATGATTCTAAAGTACAATGTTGATGATGGCATAAATCGTATTGATGGTCTGAAATTTACTATTTTTCAGAATATTTTTTGTTGTTTGTTAATTTTTTGGAGAATTATAACAAAAAACTTATATGTATTGGTTTGCAATGGATTCTGACTGACATTAGCCTAAAGGTACAACGATTTAAGGGCAAATATATAAAGAGGTGAAAGACGTACTGGGTACCATGGTAAAAAATCCAACTTCAGCGGTTGTGGTGGTAATCGTCATTGTTTGCGTTGTATTAGTAATTTTTTCAGGGTGTATTGAGCAGGATGGGACATCGAAGCCGGATTTGACGTTGAGCAACTACCCAGAATTGTTTGAGAAGGATGTGATAATTGTGATCGGAGAAAACGCCTCTCAGGTGGAAAGGGAAAGCGCAGAAGCGATAGCAGCGAATTTAGAGAATTCAACGGGAAATAAGCCGATGATCAAGAGCGATGGAGAAATCGCAGAGACGAATTTGGGAGATTATAATTTACTACTGGTTGGCACGCCAGAATCAAATAAGATGTTTAAGGAGGTGTATAACATGACAGATGCCACAAGGGTAACGGATGGATATCCGGGAGAAGGTAAAGGAGTTTTGGAGGTTTTAAAAAGTCCCTGGAATGAGGATAAGGCAATGTTGTTGGTTGAAGGAATTGATGAATGTGGGGTGAAAGAAGCAGAAATGAAATTATTGAAAAATCAATTTAAAGATGGCAAAAAATTAAAAAAAGTATATTCCACGGAATTTGTAGCAAAAATGCTTAATGTACCCACATTGAGCGTTAGTAATTTTGAAAATGATATTCTCGAGGATGTTTTTGGAGGTTATCAGTTTTTTGAAATATATGATGGGAGCAACATAATTCCACCTCAAAGATCTGTTATTGCTTTGGGTTCTAACGGTAAACCAATGGATTTTAATTCTCTTTTGAGAGATGCAAATGTAAACATAAAAAATGATAACAAAGCAATACGAGTATCAAAAGCGTTTATTATCTATTTTAGCGCAGACGGTCTCTCAGGATTCAAGTTTTTAAGTGAGGCTTCAGAGATACCTCATCAGGAGGGGGATTTTAAGAATCCCGTAAATTATACAGAAAAAATTCAACCAGCGAGTGTTAATAAGATAGATGACGTCTTTGTAGTAATATTATATACATGGTGTGAAGAAGAGGGTATTTTAATCGAATGGCAAGTTAAGATTAAAGACGATAAAATTGCTTCAGTGTTCGGCACTGTCATAGATACAGGAATTGGGCACTTTAAACCTCGCACTGAAGGTGTTGTTCATGTTCCGGGATATTTAATATCTGAAGAGTTTGAAGGGGTTAGGAGGTAAAAGATATGGAAAAGTTCAGAACGGCAATCTTATTGATCCTTGCGGCGTTGTTATTACTGTCTTTTTCACCAACGGTATCGGCAGATGATGACAATATACAATTTGCCAAAGATTTTATAGCCGATTACAGTGTAGATGATCTTTATGATTATGTTTTCTTGGAGAATGCTTCAGAGATACCTCATAAGGAGGGGGATTTTAAGAATCCCGTAAATTATACAGAAAAAATTCAACCAGCGAGTGTTAATAAGATAGATGACGTCTTTGTAGTAATATTATATACATGGTGTGAAGAAGAGGGTATTTTAATCGAATGGCAAGTTAAGATTAAAGACGAACCCATTTCAAAACTATTTATGGTTTAAGAAACATCTTCCATTTGAGGGGATGAAAATTGAAGTTTGAAATATTATCAGATGAGCAATGGAAATTCATAGAACCACTGTTACCACCTCA
>JAXHUQ010000141.1:0-3182 GCA_034189535.1 Halobacteriota archaeon
CGTTCCTTCGGAATTAAGGGTTGGTATTATTATTGAGACCAATGGACGAGATGACATATTCGTTACCGTTAAATCATTGCAATTTCGCTTAGATCAATTTCACCTGCTGGTATAGGATGTGCTAAAAGCTTACCTTCATGGAACTCTCTCATGATCTTATCCATCTTTCTTGAAACTTCGGGTGAGTAATATGCCTCTCCGCACTCCTCACAAACGTAGGCTGGAACGCTTATTATAGAGACCACTTTATCCCCTACCTTTGCAACAAATTCAGTTTCGCCTTCTTTCAATCTTCCTTTACAAAAACTACATATATCTGGTTTCATTCTCTACCCCTCCTTTTTCCTTATTTTATGATCCATCCACTTATCTTCTTCTGGACGATACACAGTTATTATCCTTGCATGATCTTCACATTGTGCAACAACAACGTGATAAGGGTTTTCATCTAAAAATCCCAATATCAGCACAGAAACACATGGTACATCATCAGGATATTCTTCGATTACCACTCCTTTGATTATGATGTTTTTTACATCATCAGTGGATATGTTTCTCTGGAACATCCTAATTCTTGCGTGATTTGAAATAATAAATTTATCATTTGTGATAAATCCTCTGATGATGTCGAGATTGATTTTATTTAGCATAATAATCACTATGTATTAACCATTTTATTTTCTCAACTCAACAACTCTCCCCGTTAATTCCATGTCTGAATCTAATGAAAGGATAAACTCTCCTTTTGCTTCTTTTACCCCAATATTCCTTGCCCTTGACCTTTTCGCATCACTCTCAATAACCTTTGCATCATACCTCTCAGCAATCTTTCCTGTTCCATCCCCGCTGAAACCATCCACCACCACAACCTCGACATTCCCATAACTCTGGTTCTTGATTGATTCCAGACACGCATCTACCGTTCCTTCGGAATTAAGGGTTGGTATTATGATCGAGACCAATGGATTTACATCTTTTAGGGTTTCCATGCGTTTAAAACCTCAAACCATGACACCTTCTTTTAAAGCCTCTCTAACAATTGTAACCAGTTTGCTCTTATTTTCAAACTCCTCCAGAGTAAAGCATAAAAAATCCACTGGGTAGTCTATCTTCTGATTCAGGTGCCATTCGTGGTACAATTCGGATAAAAAAGTTAGTTTGTCTTTTATTTTTCTGCTAACAACAATTAGGTCTATATCACTGTCCATCTTTGCATCTCCTGCTGCCTGAGAGCCAAAAAGTATGAGTTTCTCCACCCCATACTCATCCTTGACTTTTTCTTTAAATTCTTTAACCACCCCAAAAATTATTTGAGATTTTTCTCGACCCATTCAATCACCTTTCTACTTAACTTTAAGGCTTCTTAGACATCTTCTTTTTTGTAAAATATCTCACCATCCTGATAACGAGTTATGATAAAGAACGGAGTTATTTTCCCACATTCAGTTAATATCTCTTCCGGTGCATTGATGCTCTTTGCCAGTACCAATAAGTCATGGGTTTTGTCAAATCTGTTCAGTTTTTGAATTTGTAATGTTTTCAATGCCTTTTCTGCCGATTGTTGAGAATAAAACGCAGCCGCATCAATCTTATCGCCTTCTAAACAGTACTCTGCAACATCCAAATCCTCTTTTGCGCATTTCCACCAGTTTTTGACTTCTTCTTTCATCCATTCACCAATTATTCGTATATATTTAATAACCTTTACACACCAAACCCATCCACTAATGTTTTCTCTTTCCTTTTGGATAATCCTAACCTCTTATCGATTCAAGACACAAAGGAAGTACTTTTTCTGAATTATAAGTCGATATTATAACTGAGATCAGTGGATTTTTATCTCTTATCCACAACACCCTCAAACACCTTCAAAAACTCCTCGGCGCTTCTCTCCCATGTGAATCCCTTTGACCATTTCAGAGCGTTGTTAGTTAATTCTTCCCTTAACATATCATCTTTTAGAATCTTAACGATGGCACCTGCAAAAGCATCAATATTTCCAGATTCGACCAACAGGCCAGTTTCTCCATTCCTAACAGAATCCCTTAAACCATTGACATTATAAGCAATTGCCGGAGTGCCCATTGCATTTGCCTCAGTCACAATTAGTCCCCAGCCCTCCCTGATACCGGGAACCAAGATACAGTGCGCTCTTCTCATTAATTCAAGTTTTTCGTATTCTGGGATATATCCAAAAAATTTTGTATCATCTCCCGTATTTAACTTCTCTAATTTGCCTCTAAAGTAACCATCGCCAACAATCCACAATTTTGCGTTTGGTAGTTTTTTCTTAACAATTCTAAAAGCTTTGATAGCATGATCTGGCATTTTCGCCCTTTTCAACCTACCAACAAATATCAAAGTTGGGTCTTCTTCTTTTCCTGAAATTTTCTCCAATGGTTTAAAATTTACGCCCTCCGAGATTATGTAGGTATCAGAGAATCCAAGATCCATTAGATCCTCCTTTGTAGAATTTGAAACCGTAATAGTTGGCCTGTTTTTATAAACCCTTAGATGGACAGGTTCTAACAAATATCCAAGTAACGAAATAGGGAATTTAGTCTCATAAAACCAGAACTCTCTTGCCAATTGGTGGATTAAAACAACAATAGGCTCTTTAACATACCATGGTGTGAAAAAGGGTACTGTATTTATTTGATCAATGACAACATCATATTTGCCCATAAAACGCTCTTTATAATATTTTCTTGCTTTCAAATATACTGTGTATTTTCCACCATCTCTGAAAACCTCTACCCCATCAATTATTTCGTTAGATTTACATCCTTCAAACCTACTCGTAAATAATGTAACTTCATTGCCTTTTTCTACAAATCTTTTAGCGTTTTCATGGGTAAAAACCTCTGCCCCTCCTGCATCAGGATTCTTTATATCCCTCCAAGAAAAAATTAGTATTTTCATAATACTTTGCACCTGTAATGAAAGAAATCACAATAACTATTCTGAACAAAAGCGATTTTATGTTCTTTAAACCTCAATATGATAGGAATAGAAACTCTGTTTATAAAATCACCTCATAATAGTTATTGTAAAAACCCACCTCAATTCATCCTCTCTGAGAACTTGTCATAGGGCAGGTTCAATACAACACCAAATATCCCTAGTGCAATCAATGTATATAAAATTCGATATTCAATAAGTGGGAAAGCATATGGGTTCAT
>JAXHUQ010000142.1:0-3094 GCA_034189535.1 Halobacteriota archaeon
CGTCAAATGGGTCTAACCAATATGTCCTAACCATTTATTTATTCCCTCCACTTGTTAACCAAAGGTTGTATACCTTTAATTACTTATATGTTAGTATACTAATATATAAAGGTTTCGGCGAGTTGAACTTGAAGGGGGAGGGGCTTTTTTTATATGAACATTATAATCAATGGCAACATCAAAACACCCATCAAGTGTGATCTTCTGACCTTTGCATATGTTGGCATCATCCCCAGTGGAACTGATGAGAGTAATAGAACAAGCCCAAACAGTCCAGAAAAGAGGACCACCGTCACAGCGATAACAATTAAAACTAAAAAACAAACAACCTGATAGTTGATAAAGGGTAGGATAAGAGAAGCCCTCTCACCTGCAAAAACAGTTGAAAAGTACGAGATTGCTGATACGAATAATATCACAATAATAAATAAGATAAGGGTATTACCACCCCATAAGGCGGCATCATATATCTCATTTACAGCAATCATCGCACCACTTCTCGATTTTCCAATAACATATAAGACGACTAAGCAGAAGATGCTATTGGCAGTGTTGACGCCTGAAAGGGATACCAAAAACTCCCGCTGAGAATCGATTGTGAGATCATCTCTTATGAAGAGCCTGGTAAGAAGAGTACCTATTGCAGACGAGACACCGGGAAGAAAAGAGACGATTGCACCAGCCATCGTACCTGTTACTATCCCTCGAAAAGCTCTATACCTTGTCAGGTGAAAAGCTCCCTTCATCTGTTCGGGAATCGCTGTTCTTGAAAGGATGCTTTGTATCAGAAGTGGCGCTCCGAAAAGCCCTGAGAAGAGTGGGAATAAGACTGAAGGATTGGGAAGACCTATGGGTGATTCTATCATAAATTCCCTCTGTAACGCGAGCATACCAAGTATTCCTGATAATACAAATATGAGTGTGGCATAACTCTTGTATTTCAGATGCACGAGGGAACCCTGACCTTCGATCCTCTCTCCGGTCTCGGATAATAGCATTATAAGGGCTATGAAGAGAAGGATAAATCCAATATATCCTTGGATAAGATTGTAACCTCTAATGAGAAAGATTGCAGGGATCAAAAGAAAAATCGAAGCAATTACAGAACCGAAACTACCAATCGCCGAGAGTCTTATAGCCTCAACTCCCCTACCTTGAAGAAGCAACCTGTGGCCAGGGAGAACTGCAAGAGCTGTATCAGCCTCCGGAGCACCAAGAAATATTGATGGGATTATGTCAAGGAAGGTATGTGTGATCGAGTTTGAGATTATAATGACGGCCACGTAGATTGGGCTAAAGCCGTAATCGATAAAAACTTGTGATGCAGCAACTAGGAGCAATGCGAAGTTGTTGGTATGAATACCTGGTATCAGCCCTGATATCAGACCAAGTAGATAACCTAAAAGGATTGATACGATCAAAATAAGTAGAGAGATATCCTCCATGGTTGTACTATAAGACCTATATATCTTCAACCTATCTTAGCTTATGCGAGGGGATGAGATAGAACGTATAGATACAAAATTAAGAGAGAAAATGGATCCAAAGGTGCGAAGTAGGTTAGGAATGATACTTATTCTGAAAGAAGGATACAAACAAGTGGAAGTGACAGGGATAATAAGAACTGACCCCCACCCCTCATCCATCACTAAATTCAAATATTTTTTAACTATAAACCACATGATACATGCTGCACCATTGCAACTGTTTCCATCAAAGCCTGCCCGATAGAGAGAAGGAGTTCTTCCCTTCATTTATGCGTGGTGCTATTTCGGCGATCGTGGTGGCTCATCAAGTGACGACGATTAAGGAATGGACGTGGTACCAGTCGGAAGAAGGATCAGAGCGTTGCGACGCAGACGACCATACCATTGATGTTCGCGAGAGGATAAAAAAAGGAGTTCAAAAAAGAGGGATACAAATCTGAAATTGTACCTTACTCAGGAGAAAGTTACCTTCAATTCAGATTTGTTGCAGAGTCTGCCGGGATTGCACAAGGTGTTTAACCAGCTGCCCAGCAGGTGCTTTCAATGATGTTTTCAGGAAGGATCTTTAGGGGTTGTAGGGTGAAGAAAGGAGAATATATCCCTTCGGAAACTGACAGATCATTCAATTATTGCTTGATCTGCGCACTTGTCTGCACTATCGGAGAGAAACCAAAAAGGGGCTGATTAGAATAGAGTGCTATCACATCATCCCCGGTTTAATATTATCTCTCGACCTCTTCACCACGACATCAATTCTCCTTTGACGTGTTTCCTCTCTTTTTGTAGCAATGATCCACCCAATATAGTCTCGCCTGTAGCTTGGTGCAAAGTTGCAAAAGTTTTCCCATGCCTGCGGATCAGAGATCAAAGCATCTTTTAGATCCAGAGGAATCATAAGCTCTTCTACTTTAGGCGACGATGATTCTTCGTTCAGACGATCTCCAAGTTTCTCAAGACCTGCGCTGGTCATCTTTCCCGATTCTATCATCTTTCTTGCCCTACTCTTGTTGAGATCAGACCATAAACTCTTCTTCCTTCGAGGGATGTACCTTTGGGTGTATTTTTCTTCATCGATCTTCTTTACAGTGCCATCGATCCATCCAAAACATATAGCCTCTTCAACCGCGTCATCATAAGGAATTCTCGGTTTACCGGTATGTTTTTTGTAATAGATCAACCAGATCTCATCTTCTGTTTCGTGGTGGTCCTCTAGCCAGGATCTCCATTCCTCTCTATCGGTCACGTATAAACTCTTACCAATTTCCACAAGGAGTTCTAATGGGGCAGGGTATATAACCCTTCTTCTTGTGTCAGTACTTCTTCGGCAAGTAACATAAATCTTGAGAATTGATGGCACAGCTATCTCTGTTTTGTCTGAGGATTCAACCCTTAACCGTCCCAAAATAACGTCTTGGATGTGGGAAAATTGGGAGCTGGCTATAGTTATTGCTGATCCGGTGGCTTTATAGCCCGGTGTTTTATAAAAAGTAGTTTATACCACATTTTTCAACATATTTACTACGCTGACGTTGTAGAATCTTCTGTCCGGCATCACACTTCTTTTTCATAGTATACTGCGTTATTTCTGATGAACTCATTTCAAACCA
>JAXHUQ010000143.1:0-3030 GCA_034189535.1 Halobacteriota archaeon
AACTGTTTTAGTTTGTCTAACAACCGATAAATACTTTATTTGTGGCTGGAATGGAGAAGAATTATGTTTGACAGGGGTGCATATTATTGGTTATCGGGTAATTGTGGGACAGGCTCTATCAGTCCTAAAACCCATTAATGGTCCGTTACATATTGAAACAGACTGGATGTTACTTTCGCCCAATCTCCAAATATCAAAGAAGAAACGATAAGAGTCTTCCTGTGATTTTGATATTCGTTCTCTGTCTGAAGCGATAACAATCTTTCCCGTCACTCCTCCGACTTCGGGATCTGTAAAATTTCTTGATATCTGTAACAACGAGTTTTCCTTAAGTAGCGCATCAGCGTCAGATATGACTGTAATATCTGTCTCTAAAGAAGGAAATAACCAATTTAACGCCCTAGCTTTACCTTTTTCACCCTTACTTTCAATTACCTTGGCGTTTAATGATTCTTCTTCTATCACTCTTATGGAAATATTCTTTGAATCGTCTGTAGAATGATCATCTAAAAGGATAACATTCAATTTTTCTTCAGGATAATCGAGTTTCGCAGTGTTTTCAATCTTCTCTTGTATCACCTTCTCTTCGTTGAACATCGGTATAATAAGTGTGATTGATGGAAGTTTTTCAGTCTTAGGAAGTTGATTATTTCTCCGGGAATAAAGATAGGTTATCACAGTGTAAGAAGAAAAAAGTAGTACTTCAAACGATGCAAGCAAGTACCAGAAAGAGGTCAAATCAACCATACATGTCTGCATTACTTTTAAGGTAATTATAACTTTCCAATAGAGGTAACATCATTACTATTCAGCATACTTATCAACGAGTTCGTCTGATCCTCCAAGTTAAGGTTCTGGTAAAATAGGCGGTGTTTCTGATAATCCTTGAAAATATGTCCACATTAAGAATACCATTCTTCAAACGATCGAAAAAAGGATAAACAATATATTTACCCATAAATTTCCCACCTCTCACGGATTCAGGGCTATAATAGATGAAAGGTTTACCATACACTGACTGCCAATACCCGTATTTCAAGGCACCAATTTTGGGAGGAGGATCCAAATTTGCGTTTATGAGAGCTATCAACTCTTCATGATTAGCGGGAGTATGAAGGCCTTCCAAATCTTCGTAAAAACACCTTCCAACAAGAATTGACGGTCTTCCCCAAAAAACACTCTCGATACCTAGAGTCGAACCGAAGGCGATGCATTTTTCACACGACTCCATGAGTTGATATGAATCGATCTTATCTTCAGGTGAAATTTTTATCAAGTTTGGTGCAACCATTTCATCTATTTCTCTTGTTTGAGTATTTTTAACGCCTTTTAAATTTGGATGGATTCTTAAATATAACCTGATATCCTCACTTATTTCTGATTTTAAGATGTTACGGATCGCTTCATTTTGATTCCTGTAGATTGGGTTCTTCCAATTAGATATAGCTTCAAATTCATCTTCAGATGAGATAAAAATAGCAATATTTCTCTTTGAAGGGTCAAAACCTTCTGGTAAATCTCCTTTTTTCTGACTCTTTGTATATGAGTGCCAGCTCTGATCTTTTCCGCCTCGCCTTTCTTCAAACCAACCACTTGCTGCATCTCTTTTCCCATCAAAAGAACATTCATCGTTCCAGCAAAGATCTATCTGATTCTTTTGATATTTGAGATCATGAGGAAGTGTATCTTCGATAAGAACGTACCTATCCAGAACACCTGCCCGTTCATGAAGGAATGTCTTTATTCCAAGATCCTGCGAAGCTCTAAGTGCGGGCCTCATTGCAACGTATCTTCCATTAAAAAGATAGAAAATATCCGGTTTGATTTCTTCTATATGATGCGAGATTGCGTCGTAGATTCCAATTGCCATACATAAATTATTTTCAATAAATTTTTTATAAAGCCTCAGGTCCGGATCAGGTTCGCGGACCATGCTTATGAGTGTAGAAGCCACCATCATGCCGTAATCAATACCATCAACCCTATACTCGATCAACTCTTTAATCGAGGAGAACTCTGGAAAATCACGATCTCTTGTAAATTTATGTAAAGCCAACTCATGTCTAAATTCCTCTCCAAGGCCGATTATTCTTAGTCCCCTGTCGCGCCTTGATTTACACACGACACAACCCAATTTAAAATAATTTGGATTGGGCTCACATGAAGGAATGTCCCCTGAGCATTGGATTATATGTACTTCATCACCCTTGTCCAAATGATTGGCAATGATCTCAAGATCAGTTACCAGATGTGGTATCCAAGCAGCAAAAGGCATGTAGATAAGGACTTTCATTTAAATAGATATTTAGACGTCGAATGCTTAAATATTTAAGCTTTTATTGGGTTGCCGATACATAAGGGTGATGAAAGTCAACGGTCTGGAGAACTCAAAAGGATGAAAAAAGCCTGAAAGTAACTCTACAATGGCAGGGGAAAAATAATAGAAATGTCAGTATTCCCGTCTCTCTTCTTACTTTATTCACTCTCAATTCTCAAAACTAAAACACTCAAGGCTTTAAAGTACTCCTCCATTCCTACCATCATTAGATTATTGTGATCTGCGTCAGGTATCACAACTAGAGTCTTCTCTTCGGAAGGGATAGCATTGTAAAGCCCCTTTCCTATGAAGAGTGGTATAAGTTGGTCTTTTTCCGCATGGATGACAAGGGTAGGTATCTTTATCTTCTCTATCTTTTCATCTATTCCTTCATCTCCATCCAAGCTTCCAATGTTTATATTGAATCGTGATATCAGCTTGAGAACACCTGCAAAACCGCTCTCGATAATAAGCCCGCTGAGTTCTCCGGAATAACTTGATGTAACTTCTATTGCCGGTATGCTACCAAGAGAGCGTCCCATCACAAAGATATCCCCTTCATACCCTTCCTCGCTTATGAACCTCTTGAATTCTAAAAAGAGAGTGTGTGCATCTTTTACCATATCTGTTACAGTAGGAGAACCGTCACTCAGACCATATCCACGATAGTCGTTGACGAAGAGATTGATGCCGATCTTCTGAAATAGTGGAGC
>JAXHUQ010000144.1:0-2999 GCA_034189535.1 Halobacteriota archaeon
TAGCTCGTGCACTTGCAAACGATCCGCTGATACTTCTTGCAGACGAACCGACAGGAAACCTTGACACAAAGACAGGTAAGAGTATAATGGAGTTATTGAGGGTTTTGAATGAGAAGGGAAGAACAATTATTGTTGTAACCCATGATCCAAGGCTTTCTGAGTATTCTAAAAGGACGATGAGAATAGTAGATGGGGGTCTTGGTAGCTGATGTTCTTCGGGCTTGCAAGAAGGAACCTGTCAAGACATAAGGCGAGGACACTTCTTGCGATAATCGGGATAATCATAGGTGTCGTTGCAATAGCATCCCTTGGAATCTTCGGAAATAGCATCCGCCTATCTGTATCCGATTCGTTCGGTGAAGTCGGAAACGAGTTGTTAATCTTTCCTGCATTTGAGAATGGAAAGACCAGTATATCAGATGAGACGGTGAGGCAGATAACCAAGGTGAGGGGCATCGATCGCGTGGTTCCTATCAGATCGAATCAAGACGCTGTGACTCTAAATAAAGACCCATCATACGCTACAATCTATGGGATGAATGGTGAAGATATGCCATTTCTCGTCGAGATAGATGAAGGGCACTTCCTTAGAAGAAACTCGGATAATTGTGTCGTCGGTCATACGCTTGCAAGGGATAAGGAACTCGTAATCGGAAGCAAAGTCACAATAAAAGATCAGAGTTTCAGGGTAGTGGGCATACTAAGTGAGAAGGGCATAGGCATTGCAATCAATCCCGATCAAGCGATATTCATTTCAAGTGAGATGTTCTCGAACCTCTATGGGGATTCGGATTACGACAATTTGATAGTTAAAGTCAAGAATCTGGAGGAGGTAGAACGCGTAAGAGAAGACATTGAGAAGACAGTGAACAAGAGGGATGATGTTATCATGGTTCTCGCTATGGAAGCGCTCCTTGAAGGCATCAATAGTTTCTTTAATACACTCTCAACGTTTCTTATGGGGATAGGTTCAATCTCGCTCATAGTGGCAGGAGTCAGCATCCTGAATGTTATGCTTATGTCTACTACCGAGAGGACAAAAGAGATCGGTGTGATGAGAGCAATAGGTGCTTCAAAAGTAGAGGTTCTACGTATGTTTATTCTTGAAGCACTGATAATAAGCGCGATTGGGAGTGTGATAGGTGGTGCCCTCAGTTTTGTTGGAGGCTATGTCATCAATATCCTTATACTGAGTAGAGCTTCGTACCTATTTGCACCATCCAGCTTCCTTTACGTGTTCATAGGTATGGGTTTCGGACTAGTCACCGGACTGATCGGTGGGATGTATCCTGCTTGGAGGGCCTCACAATTGAGACCAATCGATGCACTAAGATTTGAATAAAAAATAAAATTTTGTGCGATGTTGATTCACATGCACATTGGACAGGCGTATATCCAATAGACATATTGTACGCATGTCTCAGCATCACAAGGGATGGACTGCTTTGCATCCCTTTCTTCCAGTCTCTTTACTTCCAGCTTAAGCTCTTTCATATCTCCGTTCCTCATCTATATCGCCCAAATTAATTACGTACTTGTGTCATTTCTGATTCTTTTCACATGCACATCGGGCAAGCGGCACACCAGTTGATATAACTCGCACAACTATCAGCATCGCACGGTAAGGACTGCTTTACATCCCTCTCTTCCAGCTTCTTAACTTCCAGTTTCAATCCGTTCATGTTCATTCACCTACCAATTTTAAAAATCTGATATCCGAGTTTCTATTTAATAATATATTAATTTTTTGAACATGATACAATTATTCGTGAACTTATTTTATTTCAAGCAATCTCGACCAGTTCGATTGTAAATGTGAGATCCTCTCCTGCTAGCTTGCGATTCATATCCAGAGTAACGTTTGATTCGGTCACTTCTTTAATTGGGATTTCTATGATATAGCCATTCTGTTGAACTGGTAATGTGTCACCAACCTCTGGTTCCAGCCCCTCTGGCAGTTCACTTCTGTTCACCTTCAGAACCAGATCTTCCCTGTACGGTCCATAAGCCTCTTCGGCAGGAATTGTGACTGTCTTCTTCTCACCAAGCGCCATGCCATTTACGGCCTTATCAAAACCCTGTATCATCGAGCCGTCACCGACAGTAAACTGTAGCGGGTCCTTACCTACGGAACTGTCAAAGACTGTGCCATCATCAAGTGTGCCTGTATAGTGAACCTTGACCATGTCACCATTCTTTGCATATTTTACCCCTGTCACTTGCACTTCTTCGGCACCTTCTTCAACACAACCGGAGAATATGGCTATCGATGCAACCAGAATAAAGATTACCAGACCCAGCACTTTACTTTTTTTCATGTTTTTTTACCTTCCTGCGTGTTTATAATCTATATCTATTTAAATATTGTTTCAATGAAGTTAATTTATACAATTCTAAGAATAAAACGTTCATATAAGATCAAAACCTTCGATCAGTAACGGTCTTTAATCTTTATTATTGGGTATAATTTCGGTATTATTCCAAAGATTTATATATCACTATAACTAACACTCCGTAGGAGATTTGTAGCCTTTGCTCGGATCACGCCCATTTTGTACTAATCGTTATTCACCTCGATTTAGTCTTTGCAAGGCTGTAAATCTCCCTAAGATTGCTATCGTTTTATAATATCTAGCAGTTCTTCATACGAAATGACTTCTACTCCAAGCGATTTTGCCTTATCATACTTTGATCCCGGGTCCTCCCCTACAATCACAAAATCGGTCTTTTTGCTGACACTTGAAGATACATGCGCTCCGTAGGACTCAATTTTTAATTTAACTTCCTCTCTTGAAATGGGATGCTTTCCTGTTATAACAAAAGTCTTGCCTGCGATATTTGAATCTTTATAAACTTCTTTTTGTTCATAATATATTCTTGCATCATTTATCTTCTCAATCAACTTCCGAGAGTTCTCTGAAGAGAAAAATAATGATACACTACTCGCTATCTCAGGCCCAATCTCCGATATCTCTGTTAAATCTTCCTCCTTCACGCCC
>JAXHUQ010000145.1:0-2960 GCA_034189535.1 Halobacteriota archaeon
GATCCATGCTTCAGTGGATAAAGAAGGGCATCCATTGAGAATCGTGATAAGTGCAGCAAATGAACACGACAGTTTACATTTCATTGATCTGGCCTGTAAGATCTCACTCAAAGGTGAGAGGTGCAGACCCACAAGATTTGATGAAAAATCCTACAAAAACAGGGGTGCTGTGAAAGAGATTCAATGCATGGATTGAGTCATTTAAAAGGGTTATGGTGAGGTTTGAGCGCTTGAAGGTGTGCTTCATGGCAGCTGTCAATCTGGCATGTATCGGGATGATGTTGAGGGTTTTTGAAATTCCGGATTAAACAATGTTTTATTCATCCACTGGGTAGCCTGTATTCGATCTTTGTCTATTATGTCTGACCCAAACAATATTGAATTTTTTGGTCAATATTGTCCCAATTTAACAACGGATTAATATATTTTTCCTTTTTCTTGTAGATAGATCTGCTTTTATAGTATTTAATCGTTAAATTGCCGCGTATGATTGAGATTAATTACGGAATTTCTGAAATTCATGAATATTTTGTTTTTGAGGTAATTTTATGCTAAATTCAAATGGTGGTAATGGAGGTAAAAAGTTGGGTATTACTACGAGGAGACCAAAAGGCCTGGATATGGTTATGTCGCGATTTAGATCAAAATTATCGGACGGTTGGGGGTGAATTGGGTATGGATAAAGTTGCATGTTTTTTTGGGAAAAATCGAAGAATAATTTTACTCGGCCTTATCGCTCTGGTTCTTTTGGTGGCTTTTTCAGGATTCAGTAGTTCATATAGCGATACGGCACCGGTTACTGTTGTATCCGTCACTAAAATAACCGATCCCGCAGTAGCAGGTGTTAACACAACATTTGAGGTCACTTTAACCAACAGGCTTGGTTTATGATACGACTGCCAATGTCTCCTTCACACCCATGGTATATGGATATTACAGTGGGGGCTGGCGCTGGGTCGAATGGGGAACAGCAGATCCTTCAAGAATTGTCACAATCCCTGCAGACTCATCCATAAGGATAACCGCAAACGCCACCTACCCTGATGATAGAGCCCGTCTCACAATTGATTCTAGAGCACACTTGCTTCACACTTTAAACTTTCACTCATAAAGGCCAATCTCACACCAATCAACCGCATCAGTTGGATCGTACCTCGCTTACCCACAAAACACAAATGTTTAAGCAAATCCAGATCAAAATGCCAGTTTTTGATGGAACTCACCCAATACCTTCCATTTCACCCTTTATCTTCCACATTCTCTTCAAATTATGCGCTATGCACGCCAGGCTAAATTCCGCTCTCACACCATTAAGCCCTCTCGTTAAAAACACCCGTAACCCAATATTCTGTTTGATATGTCCAAATACTCGTTCCACTGTTTTTAATCTAACATGATAGACCTTCTGCCCTTCCATTGACTCCATCTTTTCAGCCATTTCCCACTTATTCGCCTCGCTTCCGTAACATTTGATCAACTTTGGTTTACGCTTGCTTCTTGTGCAGAATTTTTTATCCTGGCACTTACTACATCCAGACCCTCGATAAACCCTCACTCGTTTTTCTTTATACCTGTCAAAGTACTCGAAATAAACTTTTACAAAGTTTAATCAAAACGTCCAGCACTTTGGCTGGACTACCCTTGCATCCTGCACCACATCCTCTGAAACTATTATTCCCTGATCTGAATCCACTGTCACCTGTGGATTGTACGAGAACTCGATGAAATGCTTTTTATCTGGCATAAACCTGCTTTCAGGGTCTGTGAAACTGACTAAATCTTTTCCGGATGCTTCAAGCTCATTTTGAGATTTTTCAAGTTGTTTTCCAATCCTCTCCTTCTCTTTTTAATCGCCTTTTATGTATTGGGTTATGATATTTTCCGCTTTGTTCTTCCTTAACTTCTCTTTAACGTCTTTAAAACTCTTGGGAGTTTATCGGGATCGGGATCACCATAAATCTCGTCTTCTATCTCATCAAGCTCTTCTTTTGATAGGACACTGAAATTAGAGGCTGAAGCTTTGATCTTTGTGCCATCGATGCTCAAATGGCCAAGATTTACCATACCCATCTCACGGGCTAATTTCACAACCTCTGCAAAAACAAATTTGATGATCTCCAGATTATCCTTCCTGAACCTGCAAATGGTACGAAAATCAGGCGTCAAGTGGTCAGAAAGGAACATGTAGACGACATTTTCCTTCGTTGCCTTGAAGATCTTTCGAGAAGAAAGAATACCATCGATTACGGCTTGAATGAGGAGTTTCATCATAACCTTTGGATGATATGCAGGACTACCAGGGCCATCGTATCTTTCTTCAATTTCTGTGAAGTCCATGCCTTCGATTACTTCATATACAAGTCTACAGATGTGATCTGCATCGATTAAATCTGAAATGTTAGGGAGAAGTAGCCAGTTTTGGTTTTTGTGGCCTTTTATGAATGCCATAGGTTTAATTGGGGGTGAATCTACTAATAATTAGTGGAATTATGGGACGGACTCGAATACTACAACGCAACTGGATTCCTTCCGGGAACAACGCATGAGATCGGCACACTTACTGTTGACACATCTGGAAACATAAACAGCGCCTGGATAAACCTTACCACAACAACCGCCCCATTTGACAATAATCCGCCAGTATCAGATGCAGGAGGCCCCTACGGAGGCAGTGAAGGCTCCCCAGTAACATTCAATGGTTCAGGCTCATATGATCTAAATGGCCACATAGTTAGTTGGGAATGGGATCTCGATGGAGATGGAATTTACGAAATAGATGCAACCGAGACTAATGGAATATCGAACTACACTTGGGAAGATGATTATTTTGGAGATGTTAGAGCCTGTCCCACAATTACCCGATAACCAATAATATGCACCCCTGTCAAACATAATTCTTCTCCATTCCAGCCACAAATAAAGTATTTATCGGTTGTTAGACAAACTAAAACAGTTTAATT
>JAXHUQ010000146.1:0-2925 GCA_034189535.1 Halobacteriota archaeon
CATTTGTAAAATTTGGTAAATCCTTCTTTAAAACATCATAAAAGATAACTTCATGCCCAAGCTTCATGAGCCCCTTTCCAACACCTTCACCCACGAAGCCGCTACCGATAATGCTAATTCTGTTCATATTATGCCCTCACCTTAATTACATTTCTCACATTACTTAATACTATCCTCAGATACCCAGTATCTCCCTGAAATACTTCACATCTTCCATACTAAGGCCTTTTATCAGGAACAGGACTGTTATGTAGATGATACTGCCTACCATAACCTCCGCAATCCCGATGAAAAGTGTATCGGGACTTGGAATAAGGTATAGAAAAGTAACCATCCCGATGGAAGAAAAGATGGGTTTACAAAAAGATGCCCAACCGGGGAATATATCCAGTACTTTTTTTGACATATATACGAGAGCAATAAAATTAAAATATCTTGATATAACAGTTGCCATGGCCGCACCCATAACCCCATATTCCAGAATCATAAAATAATTTAATAGAACATTCATTGACATCGAGACTATGGTAATTGCTGCAGTATATTTCGGTTTCTCTTTTGCGTTTAATATATTTATAAAAAGGCCACTCGTTGTAGCAATTAATATTATTAAAGAAAGAAACTGCATCGGTAGAGCTGCGGGTAAATATTCAATTCCAAAAACCAGTTTTACAAGATTTTCAGATATAAAGATTAGTCCAAAGGCAAAAGGAATTGAAAACGTCATAGAGTATTTGAAGACTCTGTTAAATGCGTTTCTTAATTCTATACTTTCCAACTGCGTAAAGACTGGAAAAAGGACGTTTGCAATTGATATAAGCCCTGCAACAGCAAACACAATGTTGAATCCAATTCGATAAAAACCGACCGATTCTGCAGGTAAAAAAATGCCTATCATAATACTGTCCACATAAGCGAAAATTACACCAGAAATCGACCCGATTGTGAGAAAACCTAAAAACTTCAGAATTTTTTTTCTATCTATATCTAACACAGCCCCTTTTAACAAGAAAGGATGTTTTTTTAGTAAAAAGTATATTAAGACCAGGAGTGCACCTAGAGAGGATAAACAAACACCCATTATCGCACCAAAAACGGCGTAACCTAGAAAGATGAAAGCCGGGATCGTGACCAGCCTAAGGCATTCATAAGAGATAAAGTTTACCATATTATATTTAAATTCATGGAATGCAATAAATGCGCACCTGAAAAAGTTGCGTAAAGATGTGAATAGCACAAAGAATCCAACAACCACCAAAGGTAGATATAGCGAAGGTTTATCAAAAACATAAACGGCTAGTGGTTCAGCAAGAATTATAAGAGTGATGGATACAAAAAGTGTGAGTAATAGATTGAATCTGAATAGATATTTGAAATAACTCCTTGCGAGCTTTTCTTCGTTATTTCCTATTGCATGAGATACGTATCTGATCAAAGTAGCGTTGATACCAGGGTCGGTAAATGTTAAAAGCAAGAACCCAACAGACAATGCAAGATAAAAAAGTCCGTAATCTTCTGGGCTCAGTAATCTTGCAAGAAGTACCGTGATTATCAGACCGGTAGCTGAAGTAATGAGTGTGCCAGCGCTATTATAGATTGAATTTTTCAGAACGTTTCTACCTAATTGAACCACATATCAATATTGCACCGTTGAATTATAAAAAATGAATTGTTTCACTCGCAAGAACAATTCGGAAATGGGGCTGGTGCGATTCGAACGCACGATCGACGGGTCTCTTCGATCTTTCAGTACTCCAACGGATCATCAACACAAACCACGTCTGATCTGCTCAGTTGACCCGTCTTTCATCAAATACCGCTGGAGCCCGTTGCCCTTCCTGGCTAGGCCACAGCCCCACAATTGAGTTTGTATATCCTTTCCCTTTAGCCCTACTTACCTTTTTCCTTTGGTTACGATTAAGACTTAACTGTTATGTATTTGGTAAACGTCCCCAGACCAATATATCCATCAAAAAGTAAAGGTATATGTGATGATCCCTAAGATATAGTGATGAGATCCCGATGAAGCTGGTTGACAGATATTACCACTATAAGGGCGGCTCGATAAGTAGCAATGCTTATCTGATAGGTGCAGACATTTTAACAATAGTTGATCCGGGCATCGGCTTTGCAATGGGTGGGTTATTAAGAGAGATCAAGCATGATGGTTTTGATCCGGGGGAGATCAAGTATGTTGTGAATACACACTGCCATCCCGACCACATTGGAGGTGACTTACGGATAGTGAAGATGTCAGGTGCTAAAGTTTTGATGCACGAAGGCGATGCCATAGCGATGGATAGGTTGAATATGATACCGATACCAATTCCCGGGCTAAAGAAGATCAAAGTCGACAGGCACCTAGGCAATTCGCTAGACTTGGGAGATATCTCCCTTAAGGTGATTCATACACCAGGGCATTCTCCAGGTAGCATATGCCTATATGATGAGAGGAGTAAAGTCCTGATCTCAGGTGATACCGCATTTTCTTACAGTATGGGAAGATGGGACCTTCCGGGAGGGAATATAGGTCAATTGAAAGAGTCGCTTCTCAAACTTTCGAAACTGGATATCGAATATCTCTTACCAGGCCACATGGGCTGCTTGATTGGAAAAGAGAAGATTAAAGAGAGTTTTAATTATTGCTTGAAGGTCATTTCTGATATGTGATTTTGCCATACCGATCTCAATAGTTGCCCTAGTGTTTTTTACACTCATGATAAAAGTATTGACCCCTCCCCCATCACACTAAAATCCACCTAATACATTGTCCCGTTTAACAGATGACCATCCACTTATCCCTCTCATATAACCCATCTTTGACAGTTCAATATAAATAAGTGTCCTCAGTTAAGCTGTTTTTTTTATGAACACGACAACGCAACCAAGAACATTCGATGTATCACCGAACAACAATATATCTTT
>JAXHUQ010000147.1:0-2863 GCA_034189535.1 Halobacteriota archaeon
AAACCTATCAAACATTTTCATGCTGCCTCGTCAATGCGTCTAGATCGATCTCTCTCATAACCTTCAAACTGACTACTCCTCCAATGAGAAGAGGTATATAATGCTCCACAAACCTCCATATAAGTACAAAGACACCGAGTACCTGCAACCCATCTGAGGATAGAATGACAGAATAAAGCGATGCGGCACCAATTTCAGCAATCCCGCTTCCTCCAGGCGCAATTGGAATCATAACAATGGTCATAAGTATCACCTGAGCCGCCATAGACTGCCACCACACCGGATCCAGATTCATTACCAATAAAATAAACCTCTTGCGTAATTATAACAAACCCCCGTTCTCACCTAACCCCCTATAGTCCAACTCAACCAATAAACTGACGTAAATCAAATCCTTCACCCATTATAACCCTAAGATTAACAAGTCCCGACCGAAACAATCGATGTCATATTATCATATCGATTAAGTCTATTTCTAATAAACTTTTAAATAAAAGGTTAATCAAAACAAGGGGTGCAAAGCACCCCTTTCCCATGATGCCTACTTTCTTCATTTTCCCGATTGTGCGCTCTATTACAACCCGTTCTTTTCCCAACTTATGATTATATCTCTTCTCCTTCTTTTTAAGATTTTTACCTCTCGGTTTTCTTATGGGAATCCTTGACTTTATCTCAGGGAAGTATTTTGTGAGTTCGCTGGTGTCGCCGATCTTCTTTGTCACACTTTCCAACCAAACCATCTTTTATCCGCTGAGAATCCAGACTCAGAGTTGTTTCTCAAGAAATACTGCCCGAGGTATTCAAAGGTGTCCTCAACAAAATCTTTCATTGTGTCTTTTCCACTTCCAGGAACCTCTCAAAGTCGCATTTTTCTTAGGTATGACATGGACCTTCGCCACTCCAAACCGATCGACATAAGAAGATAGGCTGTAATACCTATCAAGCCTCATGCTTTCTATTTTTATGTCGATATCATTTAGCATTTCCATTGCCCTATCAAAAGCTCAAGGTTCTTGATCTCTCCTTTTATTCGATTCATTAATTGCTGCTCGTAAGTTCTCCAGTCTCGTTTCTTTTCTTTTTTATTGCTTTTATACTGATCAAGAAGAAATTCGTCGATATCTTTGAGTCGGTCGCTTATGTCTTGGCTTTTCATCATGATAGTGTCAATGCACCACAAAGTATTTAAGTATTTACATATATTTACTACAGTATAATATGAGGCAGATTAAAGCTGTTTCCGGTGGAGAGATAATACTCAAAGACGAAGTTGAAGAGATATATGAAAAAAGAGTAACTCCCTATGGAAATGGGGCCAAAATAGACTCTCAAAAAAAATATATTGGAAAAAGGGTGTATGTAATCGTTTTAAAAGATTGAGTGGGGATTTTTGGTTGTAAGGATGTTTTTTTATTTTTATCCTATAGCCGTCTACTCATGAAAGAAAAAGTACTCCCTGCTGCCTTCACAAAATAAGAGATCCGTTGAGACCCTTCGATTTCAAGATAAAGGTTATAACAAAATTATAACAAAACCTGTAAACGTTATATCATACACCTCATAACTTGTACTCTTTATGTAGTTGAAACCCTCACTGCATCGGACTTCTTAGCACCTTCTGCCCTTTAAACAACTCCTCAATATCTTCATGTTTTATTAAAAGAGCAAGTCCCACCACTATCATTGCCCCGCATACACCCGAAAATAGGAACGCTATGGAGTTCCACGATAGTACCAGGTAATTATGTACCAAAATAGGAGGTAGAGCGATGCAGAAAGTAAAAAAGAACCACTTTAGATCTACGTAACCACTTTCACGGGATCTTCTACCAAAAATAACAGGTGGAGTTACACCTGCTAACACTAAAGCCGCACTCAGCAGTACCATAGTCACTGGTATTGGTTCCATGGAATATATTGCAACCATACCTGCAATTCCAACCGCTATGAATGTTACATACAATCCCAGATTCAAAAAATCTCTAATGGGTATCTTAGCCCTCATCTCATTTTCCCCATTTTCATACAGACAATGATAGGGGTAAATATTATCCAATATAAAACTTACGGTTAATATAATATTTATCAATGTAGATTTTATTTTTAGGTATCGTGTATCAGGACACTACCAAAAATTCACACTACTTGTCATAAAAAACATCCGATATTCTCTTTTCATACTCCTCAATAGGGATAAGATTCTCTTCCCCCACCATAGATTTCTCTTCGCAAGGAGCTTCTTCATCATCTTCATCAACCCACCCGACAGCTCTTTTTACTATGTACATATTTTCGTGACTGTCTCTTGCTCTGAACCGATCAAAAATCTCCACCTTCTCAGGAAAGAGCCCTCCAATCACTATTGCTCTCTCCCCGGAATCGAACTTATATGGGTGAACTTCTTGAGATTCACATGACTTCGCGGACTCTTCATCCTCAAATATCGCACTGCATACATCGCAAACATAACTTGTTATCGTCCTAACCAAACCTCTCACCACCATTTACTCATTTTGGGCAACCACTTCCAACATCGCTTCATTTAACCAACTCAAATCCTTTGTAAGAGAGCCATACTTCCTGATACTCCTATCATTCTCACACGTATCCTTTAAGTTATTTCTTCTGATCAACTACTCAGGCGAGGATTAGACCAATAATAGTCTTTGAAAGTGAATGTGATTACTTGTATTTTAACTGAAACGCCGAGAGCCTAGAAAGGATAGCTTTATCTCAATCTGGGGTGTGACTAGGTCATGAAAAATCTCACTGTCGGAATATTCCATGATGATAAGATCGGTCGGGAACTTGGAAGAAGGGGTACCGAGAGTGACATCGTCTTTTTCAACAGAAAAAAAGACGA
>JAXHUQ010000148.1:0-2857 GCA_034189535.1 Halobacteriota archaeon
CATGTGCAGAGGTTGAAGAAGTATCAGGTAGGCCTGGAGAATACAAGGCAAAGATACTGAAGATGCCGCGGTATATCGATGAAGAAAAATGCACGGGTTGCGGCACATGTGGAACTGTGTGCCCAATGGCAATACTAAACGATTTCGACCTAAATCTTGCAGTAAGAAGTGCCGCATATGCACCAAACTCCCAGGCAGTTCCGTTGAAGTATAGCCTGGACAGGGATAAATGCATACAGTGTGGACTCTGTGAAGTTGTGTGTGAGGCCGATGCAATCTGTTATGATCAGAAAGAGGAGGAGATCGAGGTTACAGTAGGTGCAATTGTCCTTGCGACCGGGTATGAGCAGTACGACCTCACCGATACAGAGTACCACTATGAGCACCCCAATGTTATAACCGGCCTTGAACTTGAGCGTTTGATAAATTCAACAGGTCCGACTGGGGGTGAACTTATGAGGCCAAGTGATGGTAAAACACCTGAAAGAGTCGTCTTCATCCAATGTGCAGGTTCAAGAGATCGTAGGCATATGGAGTACTGTTCCAAGATATGCTGTATGTACGCAACAAAGAATGCGCGCCTCATAAAGCAGGAGGACCCGGATATTGAAGTCGATGTCTGTTACATAGATCTAAGGGCAGCCGGAAGGGGTTATGAGGAATACTATGATGCTGCAAGAGAGATGGGTGTGAATTATATAAAAGGTAATGTGAGCGACGTTATCCCGAATGGTGATAACCTCATTGTAAGGCTAGAAAATACGATGCTTGGAGAGATCCAGGAGATCGATGCGGATCTTGTGGTTCTATCGACTGCGCTTGTTCCATCCGAAGGGACTGCAAAGATGACCAGAAGCCTCGGTCTTGTAAGAAAACAGGACGAGTTTGCAGCACCGTTTCACATGAAGATTGCGCCGGTTGATACTGCAAATATGGGTATGTTCATCGCCGGGACCTGTGAATCGCCAAAACCGATTCAGGAGTGTATCGTTGATGCTAGTGCAGTCGCTTCTCGTGTATCTTCATTTCTGAAGAATGATGAGATGGATATTGACCTTGTTACCGCTTATATAGATCCGAATATATGTATCCACTGTGGAAAATGTGAGGAGAACTGTGTATACGGGGCGATAACAGAAGATGAGAACGGGGTCTTTGTCGTATCCGATATCTCCTGTCATGCCTGTGGAAAATGTGCGGCAAACTGCATAACTATGGCTATAGATTATCGTCACTACTCCGATATACAGATTGAGGCACAGATCGATGGGATCCTTGCAGCCGATGGAGATGCAATAGTTGCCTTCTGTTGTGATCAGTGCAGCTATAACGCAGCAGATCTTGCAGGAACAGCAAAGAAACAGTACTCACCAAGGATAAAGATAATCCACCTTCCATGCAGTGGTAGGGTCTCGGTTAACCAAATTATGTATGCCTTTGACAAAGGTGCTAAAGGCGTGATGGTCGCCGGTTGCCTAAAGGACCAGTGTCACTACATCGATGGTAACTACAGGGCTGAAGAGAATGTGGAGATTGCAAAGAAAGCACTAAGTCTTATGGGAATCGAGGCTGAGAAGTGCGAGATGTACTTCATGTCGTCAGCGATGGCGGATAAATTTGTAGAATCAGTAACCGAGATGGATGCGAGGTGTTGATTATGAAGGATATGGAATTTTTAGAGGATACCAAGATCATCAAGTGCGTGCAGTGTGGTAAATGTAGCGCATCTTGTCCTTCAGGGAGGAACTCACGTTTACTCACAAGAAAGATAATAATGGAAGCAAAGAGCGGTATTGACGTAATAAGTAGAGAAGAGCTCTGGTATTGCACCACATGTTTCGTATGCTTTGAGAGATGTCCCAAGGGCGTAAACACAGTTGATGCAATAATTGAGCTTCGGAATAGGGCAGTTCTGGAAGGCAAGTTCCCTGAGGTTCATGTCGGGGCGATTGAAGGAATATATGATACTGGAAGCGGGCTACCTCTCAGCCCGGATGGTATAAGAGATCGCTCAATGCTTGGTCTTGATAAGGAACCTGAAGATATTGCAAGAAACGAGGAAGATTTCAAGAACTTCCAGAAGCTCATAAAAGAGCTTGGACTTCTTGAGAAGGTGGGGGTGGAGAGATGAAGTACGCATTCTTCCCGGGTTGTATCGCAAAGAACGTCTACCCTTCGATAGAGAAGTCCACAAGGATGGTATTTGAGAAACTCAAGATCGACCTCGCCGACTATCCATACTCCTGTTGTCCTGCACCCGGTGTAATTGGAAGTTATGACCAGGATGCATGGCTTACTCTGGGGTCTCGTAATATCAGCCTTTCGGAGGCAGATGGACTTGGGATAGTTGTTATATGTAACGGATGCTACGGTACGCTTCACAGGGTCTACGACATTCTGGATAAAGATGAAGAGAAGAAGAAGATGGTAAACGAAAGTCTCGCTAAGATCGGAATGGAGTACAAAGGTCTATACAGACCGACCCATTTTGTGGATATTCTTGACGGTATGAAAGAGGAGATCTTGAAGAACAAGAAGTCAGATCTGGGACTGAGGGTCGCAATCCACTACGGATGTCACTACCTGAGGCCAAAGCCGGAAGAAGCAACATACAATGTCGAGAAACCGAAAGTCGTGGAGGGGATTGTCGAGCTGCTTGGCTGCGAGAGTGTCGAGTTCAAGGACAAACTCTCATGCTGTGGTGCCGGTGGAGGTGTCTGGAGTGGTGCAGAAGGGCTCGGAATTGATATACTTGAGGAGAAGGTCCAAAACATCCTTAATGTAGGGGAGGTGGATTGTATAGTAAACATCTGTCCTTTCTGCCATATGCACATAGACTCGACTCAAAAGAAGTCGC
>JAXHUQ010000149.1:0-2832 GCA_034189535.1 Halobacteriota archaeon
AAAGGGGGCATTTTTCAGGGCTATTTATTGCAAGCCCCTTTAAGGAATCTCTATAACCACAGTTGAAACAGTGCATAATAAACCCAAGCTCTTTCATAGATTCATCTGCCTTCTTTGCACCTCTCTCAATCTTTACAAAAGTCCTCAGGAAGTGACGGGACGTAAATGTGAGCAAGGGTACTGCGGATTTATCATATGGTGCAAGATCTCGAACAATCTTTCCAAGCAAGATACGTGCCCCCATCTCCTTGTGGTATTCAGTGTTAAGTGGGATTGCGGAATATTTCCGTATTCCTGCATTCTTATGTGCGCCACAAAGAGGGGCTGTGTCAGTTGCAGTTACACAGAGAAGCTTCTCCACCGAAACTGATGCCGAATCAAGAAAAGGAGTGGGGGATCCGAATGGATCAATATCTACAATATCAAATTTTTCCCTTCGCAGAAGCTGGTTTGCATCTCCGTTATTAACGGTGATATCCTTTCCAGACATCTCAACGTTCTTTTTAATAAGATCGAAAGCCACCGGACTTCTATCATTTATCGTTACGTCAATTCCAACCTCACTGGCTACTCGAAGACCCATAATTCCGGTTGCAGACAGACAATCAACATACGATAGATTCTCTTTTCCCGAGAAAGCCGATATACACGCTATGCTAATATCCCTATTCAGTTCCATCTTCGGATTATAAAAAACAGGTGCTGAGGACGGCGGGTAGTTTGCACTCTCTTCAAGAATCGGTACTAGTACTTCAGTTCTTCCTTCAGTTACGATCTCTGTTCGCACAATAATACCCTTTCAGTAAAAATCTATGATCTTTGGGCCCTCAACACCCTTTAAACTTTGAGAACATCTCTTCAAGGTGTATCCTCTCGTTAAGCCCTTCCAAGATATTCATATCAGTATCACCGATCCATGCAAGAAGGCGTGCCATTCTCTCTTCAGATACTCCGAGATTCAAAACAGAGAGCCGCACTCTTGAGAGGATCTCGTCACCGGATAATCCTTGATCAACAAGCATTCTGTCTATCGCATCTCTTGTTCCTAAAAAATCCCCATCCATAGCAACTTCGATCAGTTCACTTACTTCCATCAGACGCATATTCTTTGTCACCTTAAATACCTTAAGAGCGTCCACTTCAGATCCTGATACTGATGCTGCTTGCAATGTATTTATTGCCTTTCTAGCGTCCCCCTTTGCAACATAGATGACAGCATTGATCCCGTCATCTGTGAGCTCCACACCTTCATTTTTCGCTATCATACGACAAAGTTGTGATAAAGATTCATCGCACAATCTACTGAAATGAAGATTCAGACATCTCGACCTTATCGGTGAGATGAGCTTTGAAGGGTACGTTGTTGCGAAGATGAACCTTGTAGTATGGTTGTACTTCTCAATAATCCTTCTAAGAGCCTGTTGAGCGTCAATGGTTAAATATTCTGCATTGTTGAAGAAGATTATCTTGAAATTTGTGTTAAGTGGGGCAAGACTGGAGTATTCATTTATTATCTCCTTGAATATCTCAATAACCGGTTTGTAATCATCATAAAATCTTTTAAATCTTTCTTCTGACTTCAGATAGCTCTTTCCCATCCCGAATATATTAGATGCATCCAAATATGTCATATTCTCATTTGAGAAGCTACCATACAACTCTTTTGATATTGCATAGACTGTGGAGGTCTTTCCGGTTCCGCTTGGGCCGAAAAATATTAGGTTTGGGATGTTCCCTTCCTTCGTATACGACTTGAGATGATCAACGACGCTTCGCTGGTCCATTACCTCTTCCAAGCTCTTTGGCCTGTACTTCTCTGTCCACAAAACATCCTTTGTCACATCATCTTGTTGGGTGCAAACATTAAAATAACTTCTCAATATAACCCAAATTATGAAGGATCGATCAGAGATAGTGTGGTCATTTTTATTTGGGGTTCTCATCCTTCTACCACTGATATCAAGATTTTTTATGGACTACGAGGGCGAGAATGAATACATATTCGCAACTGCTGCAGTTACCTTTCTCCTGGCTTTAATCTTACCCGGAGTGGTGGCTTTCATATTCGGAAGAGTTTCTGGATCTAAATACAGATCATTTTCTATGGGGCTGATACCTTATCTGGTGCTGATTATAATCTTGTGGAGCGATTTCCCTTATGGGTCTCTTTTGAACTATCTCTTCTTGGGTCTTCTGAGCGGATTATCCGGAATAGTCGGTTGCCTAAAAGTACCAACAGAGAGGAAGTTTCTCAAATTATCCATAAAGCTCTTTCTCTTTTTTCTTTTTACGATAATCCTTGTCATGTGTGTCTTTTTACTTCTTACAAATGAAACACATTATGCAAATGATGAATATATAGGGACTTATCCTCTCATTCCCGGATTCAAAGGCGTCTTAGTGGTGGAAAATTATCCTAAAGCGTACGGTGGATTCGCTGATCATATCCCACGAAGAATGGTTTTTATGAATGTAAAGGACGATGGCACAATAATCCTCGAAGAGGCGAAGGTTGGAAATCCGATCTCACTTGTACTTGGCACTCCATTAAACCCACGTAACGCAAGATTTTCCACCGAGATGAAGTTAAATCCCAAAGAGTCTGTATCAAAAGGCGATCTTAAGATAAGATACTGTGGATCTGATGAATTTGTTAGCATCTCGGAGGTGAAACCTTTTATAAAGCTGAATCTATATTCTGAAGAACATTATGGAGAACTTCGAATAACCCATTTTTCACACGCACCACATAAGATATCCCACACCTTCAAAAAACACCATTCCCGTTTTACCTCATTACACCGCGTTTCACCCAATTTCTCCAATCAACAT
>JAXHUQ010000015.1:0-25017 GCA_034189535.1 Halobacteriota archaeon
AGATACATTCCATCTACTCAAGTAATCTTAAGAGGGCTTATCAAACTGCCGAGATCATCGGACAGTTCCACGAAGTTGATATTGAGGTAAAGGAGGGACTTTGTGAACTTAATCAAGGGGACTTCGAGGGGATGGTTTTTACGGAACTCATGGAGAAACATTCAAAGTTTCTCAAAAGATGGGTAGAGGACCCCGCATCGGTCATAATACCGAACGGAGAGTCACTTATTGAGCTTCAAAGTCGTGCATGGGAGTCATTAAAGGAGATAATACACGAAGATAAGAACACCATAGTGGTATCCCATAATTTCACGATCATGGCTCTTTTATGTAAGATAAAAGAGATGGACCTAAAGGATATTCGAAGCCATAGAATAGATAATGCATCCAAGACTGTCATCGAATTTGAAGATAAAAAACCCGTCCTGATCTCCACCAATGATGTGTCTCATCTCTGCGAGATGAAATAAGAAATAGTAAAGAAATAAAGACTAAAAGACTAAATCAAAAAAATGGGGGGATGAGACCGCTGGCTTTCACCAGCGGCCAACTTATAAAGAAGAATATCTGGCTATAGCCTCAAAAATAGGTCTATTGAGTGTCACAGTATTGTCTTCGTAAGTTCTCAAAAATCCACCATCTTCAAGACGTCCCAAACAGTGGCTGCAGAAACTCACTCTGCCACCTTCTCGGATCCGCGGCACGGTAGGGTCGATAACGGATCCACAAAATAAACACCTTTGCATGTCATTCACCTCTGATTTTAGCCCAAATTGATACTCCCAATTATTGTGAACTATCAACTTATTATCCTAATACTATCGACTTAATTCTACTTAAATCTTTTGTAGAAACCAGAATCCCTAACCAAAAACATTATCATGGGGTCCAATCTATCTTCACTCTCATCATGATGAAAGTAAATGGGGCCTATTCCCACCCCTTCATATTAAAAAGCAACTTCACCTTCTAAGAACCAGTCCCAGACCTATCAAGATCACAATTATTATTGCAATTATGAGTAGCCATGATAGTCTCGGAATATCTTCCTCTGCAGGTATCTCCTCTCTTTGCGGGGTTTCTTGGGATTCTGTTTCCCACTCATTAGTGGAGTCCCTAACATATTCTTCTGTCGGAAGTACCTTCCTCACATCTTTTTCTTCAGTGAAGAGTGCAAAGATTGAGAAGTGGGATACCTTTGCAGTTGCCGTATTTGCGGTTGTATCCACAGTTGTTTCAAGGGCTACCCATTCAGTGCCATCGAAGACTTTTATAACGACTGTTTCGCCTTCTGGTACATCGCTCGGATCAAACTCAAAGATTATAGTCACCTTAGGATCAAATGTTGCACCTTCAGGTCCGAGATTGTATGCCAAGATTGTTCCTCCCATCTTTGTAGAGCTGATACTTACTGATTCCAGTGGTTCACCCTCTGCGTCAAGTGCGACAGTTCCTTTGGGTATTATAAGTTTGGCTTTGCCGTCGGATGATTCTTCGGTGTAGGTGGATTTCACTCTTCCTTGTGAATCAGTTTTGATTTCAGATGATGGTGTGAATCCTCCGCCACCTCCACCGCCAGCTGGGGGGGAAGTGGGTGATGGTTCTGGTGTAGGGGATGGTGTTGGTGATGGTGTAGGTGAGGGGGTTTGGATTATACTGATATTCTTTGTCGTAGAGTTGGTTAGGTTAAGATTGTCTACTACTGTTAAAGTCACATTATAATTACCTGCTGAAGAGTAGGCATGTGTTATGATTGGGTCTAACGTGCTTGTTATGTTTCCGTCATCGAAATTCCATACATATGAAACAATTGTACCGTCTGGATCGTAAGAAGCAAGGGCGTTGAAGGTTATTTCTTCGCCAACCAAAGGATTTTCAGGGATGTGGGTGAAGTTTACGATTGGTGGTTGGTTTTGAATCTCAATTGTAGTAAAATTATATTCATCGGTTTCAGTTGAATTTCCACTTCTGTCTGTGCTATTCACGACGAAATAATATGTTGTATTTATCAAGAGACCTGTAAGATTTACGCTGTGGAAGGTAACATTTTCAGGATTTAATTTTTCCAATATATAGTTACCTGGTTCTGTGCCATATTTAACTAAACTATCCGATTGTTCATTTGTGTCCCATGAAATAATTGTTGAGTTGGTTGCTATGTTGGTTGTCGTTATGTTGCTGATTTTTAGCGGAGTAGTGCCTGTTGGTTCGTAAACAATGGTGTATCTTTCCTCGGGATCGTCGACAATAAATATTTTATTATCTGACAACCAGTAATTTTGAGGGTTTAACATTTTTCCATCACCTCGAACTATTTCAACAATAGCTCGTTCATTATTATAGGGATCGGTTACATTTATCCATATCCACCCGATTTTTTGGCCCACTGTCTCGATGATTAAAGAAGGGTTAGAAGGTGTTGGTTCCATATATACCGTATAATCAACATCCATCACACCTATTGTGGTTCCATTACCCGGGTTAACCAGTATATCAGGTTTTCCGTCATTATCCGAGTCTACTAAAAATTCCCAGCTGATGCCCTCTGTAATAATCTCTCTTATAATGATATGTGTGTTTACAGATTCAATGAGCGATGTTTCCGCACCTCCAAGTGCGTCGCTATGTGTATATGTGGCTGAAAAATTAGTGAAAGAGCCGTCAAGTGAGGTAGTCATATCCCACCAGGCAAGCTTACTTTCGCCAGGGGAAATATCTCCGAAGTTGATCCTTAAAGAACTGCCAGACGGTTGTCCTTCAAGTTCGCTGCCAAGTATTTGGAAGTCCACCAGCAAATTTGCAATGTTTTCGTAAATTTTAGGTTGAGCACTTCTTATGGCAAGATCGTTAGCGATTCCAGATCCATTGTTTGTTACTTTCACTGCTAACTTAAATAGCGTATCTGCCCCTACGTTCGAAGGAATGAAGTAGTCCAGTGTTATTAACGGCTGTGGTTTTACAACAATCCCTTCTCGTGTGGTGTTTATATTAAATGCTGTTCCGTTTACTGTGTAGTCAATAAAGGCTTGTACAAAGTACACATTTCCAGTTTCATTTTCACCACCTGCGATAGCCGTTGGAATGATAGTCCAGTGAACTGTTGCAGTATCATCAGGATTGATTGATCCCGATCCATTGACATCTTCGATATTTTTTAACGATGTTTGTTTTATAAAGAAGAATTGATCTGTTATATCTTCATGGCTTTCATTGAATATTTTTAATTCCACCTGGGTATCTTCAATCTCCACCTCAGAGAGTTTGTTTTCCATCTCTAAGGAAGCGTCGAATGCGTCTCTTTCCAGGGTTACTCTTTGAGAGATGTGTAATTTAACCCGTTCATGGATATTTTCTACTTCTGGAAGTTCCACTGTCACTACTTCGGGTCTTGGTGTGGTTCCGGAGCTTGGTGGAATATACGGATATGTTACAGACCCGTATGATGGCCAAGTTTCATCATTGGTTGATGGGACTAAAACAAGGGGTATAGGTATAGATGGCATACTGGTTTTAATAACAAAAATCGGTATTGGATATGCATTAGGATATTCATCATAATACCATTTATAAATAAAAGCAATAGCACCAATGATTATATCCGGACCTGGTATATTTAACTCAAGACCGAGGAAACTTGAAATATCCGTATTAATATTCCATGCATCCAAACGCATAACGGCCTTTTCGTTACTTGCAAGTTCACTTTTGCCTATACCGGTCGAGTTGTAGTCAATGGATCTCAGTGCAATTTTAGCAATATCTATAATGGGGGAGGTATCAATTTCTATCAAATTTGGGATGGCCAATTCAAGATCAGGGTCTTCAAGATCAGATTCGATTTTTTCCACCTTATAAATAGGGGCCACTAAAGGAATGATATTGAATCCGGTGCCTATTACAATCGAACTTAATCCCCCAGTAACTTTTCCAAGTATATATGATACTGCTACCTCCAGTGGATTAAATTTCACAACTACACCACCACCAGGGGAATCGAGGCTAACATTTTCTGATGTTGCTTTGTTTGTAATGCTTACGGGAGGTAAAAAATCGGCACCGGGTTGTAGGGGGCCAAGACTGCAACTGATTGTAACTAAGTGATATTCTTCGTCGATGACCATAAAAATTAAATTAGGTTCGACCAATAATTCTCGATCGGTCATCGCATTCATAAAAACAGGAACTTCTGAATTTGTATAGCCAACAAGAACTTCATCATCACCTGGATTAAAGTGATCATACCTACCGCTAATTTTAACTTTTCCGACCAAGCTTTCAATACGCTCAAGCTCCCTGATATCTGTTCCGTTTTGGATGATAAAACTATATGATATACCTTCCGATTCTCTTGGACCTAATTCACCTATAACGAGATTCTTTTCACCGTTCATAAACGTTATACTATAATTTCCACCTATATTGGAAGAATCGATGGTAACATTGTATATATTAACTAAACCCATATTCTGGACTGTAATAAATCCTGTTTTATTATATCCGGTCTCAATTACTGTTACAAAGTCCTCTTTATGCCTTATATATGTGGGAATGGGCAATAAAACTGGAGCCGGGATATCTGTTTCGAAGGTAAGATTCAGAAGAACAATATATTCATCTTGAATTTTTGATGGTGTCACGGTAAAAGTGGTTTCCATTATGTTTGTTTGCATTGTCACGTTTACCGGATTAATTATTCCGGGGTAAATATCCATTGTTCCGGAAGAACTGTAGTGACCAGAGGATTCAATTAAATAGGAGTATCTGCCCAAGGGCATATCATTAAAGATAAACTGCCCGGTCTCGTTTGTAAATCCGGTGTAAATATTGTCCTTAAGTTGTTGATGCTGTAACCTTATTTTTGAATCTTTTACATCTACCCCGATATCATCACCTACGTGGAAACGTAAATCCCCTGTTTGTGCAGACGAAACTTTTATCACAAGATACACCGGAATTGGTTCATGATTACTGCTGAGAATATGGAACTCGTCTTGATAAATGCCATATTCAGTATCATTACCCGGATGAATCTGTATATCAAATCTTGTGCTTTCGTCGTGACTTAGGTTAAGGGATCCAGAAACTGCAACATACATCCAATCAATATTTGGTTGTGTAACGTGGACGTTCTCTAAGGTCCCATAGCCTATGTTAGTGACATTTACAGTAACCATCGACGCATCTCCGGGATTTGTACCAATATTCACCACAGCTGGATCAGCATAAGCAACGGGTACTGCAGGATACGAATCAACATGTATAACCCCATAATCTGATGCTCCCTGTCCATCGCAGGTCGCCAGTATAGTAAAGTCTACCGAAGCCGAGGCATTCATATCCGCATTTATCCGGATTGTAACTGTTGTAGTCCCTTCAACCGGGATAATTGAAGATGGTAACGAAATGATTTCTGCAGTAACTCCATCTTGAACCGAATCTAATATGTCAATCGACAATCCGGTAAGTTCTGTTTCACCGATATTTCTGATGGTGAGATTTATGTCACGATCAGAGTTTTTAGACATTCCAATGTTAACATCCTGCACCAATAACCCAAGAATTTCAAATGATGAGTTTGCAGCCCTAACAATACCATCAGATATGATGGTTGCAGTCATCTCGTGCATACCAGCTTCTGATTCATATGGTACAAAACTGTACTCGAAGTAACCGTTTTCATCGGTTTCTGCAAACCTTCTTATCTCAAAACCTTTGACATAAATTGAAATGCTTACGGGTGTGTTATTGACCGGAGACATATCCCCATAGAACGCATTTCCAGATATATCAACCGGCTCCGCACGGTTATACACCATCTTGTCAGTCTCTACATCTACTGTGAATTCTTTTGATACTATAAACCCAACAGATGTATTCATTACATTATCATGATCATCGGAGACAGTTACCATGGACGTGTAGTTACCAACAACATAACTATTCAATGAAATACTTGTTGAAAATAGGTCATTATCGAAAGTCATGACATGGGTTTCTACTGTATTATTGTTTCCATCGAATACATCAAGCGTAACATCAACCTCACTCCCGTCAAGTGACGTTGAAAAATCACTGTAACGATATGCCCTGAAATACACCGTTAAAGTCTCATCCGGTGTGTAAAAGTTCTTATCCGCTGCAACTTGCGTATAGAATGCTTCTTCAAAAATGATGAATTGGATATCCTCGGCTGTATTTCCATAGTGATCAGTTACATTTGTCCTAACTGCCCACAATCCAAGTCTAGCATCATTTGGAATTAAATAGCTACCAGTGAAAGAATTTCCAGTGTTTTGTAAATTTAAGGGTATAGTCTCGTTTTCATTTTCCAGGATCAGGGTAATAGAGGTTAGATTAGTAGTATATTGGGCGAGGGAATCTGTAACCGCAACCTCAAAGGATAGAGTTTCACCACGAGATGCCAATGCTGGTGAAATTTCCACATCGAGATAAACATCATTTGGTGTCAGATAAAAGTCAACTGTGCTTGTAGTTCTGGAATAGACATCAGTATGCAAAGAAGTGACGTTGTAACCGTTAATTAAAGCCCTGACTGTGTAATTCCCAGGTGCTACTTCCTCAAATGAATAGTTACCAATAGCACCCGTACTTGTAACATGTTTAACTACCTCATCTTTAATTAAAACAACTGATGCACCTTCAATTGCCACACTTTCGTTTGTTCTAACAATTCCGGATATATCGCCTGTGTGCACAAGTGAGAGATCGTGTACTTCTGTTTGACCGGAAACAAGGTTAACTGGATATGAAACTGGTACATATTCTTCTGCAATGATTCTAAGCTTATAGGGGTCAGGTTCTGCATTTAAATAATAATCACCGTTTTCATCGGTTAAGACTTCACGGTCATCGGAAAACTCAGAACCTTCAAGATCAAGATACACAGATGCATTTTCTATGGGTAGCGAGGTGTCTGAATCGGCAATTGTTCCTTTTATAAAACCATGTTGTACAAGGGTGAAATCAAGATTTGTAACCGAGTCTATTGATACAGTGAACGATTCTGTTTTTGATATATGTGTGATTTGTGAAGCTTTCGCATCAAAAGTGCCTTCTTCTGATAAAAATATCTCGTATTGTCCAGTGGCATCTGTTTTTCCATGTCCAACTGTTCCATTTTCACCTGTGATAATTATTGTTGCATTTTCAACAGGATTACCGTTATTATTTGTGACTTCACCTGTAACTTCTGGTTTCTTCTTCAATATAATGTCTATTGATGGTGTATTTCCAGTTTCTAATGTGACATCTACCGATTCTTTAAAATAGCGTTCACTATCAATGGTCTCAAGTGTGTAGTTTGCCGGATATATTTCAGTAAAATAAAAAGCACCCGATATGTCTGTGACATTCGATAGGGCGAAAAATACATCTTTTCTGCTCAGAACTACTTTTTTATCCTCGATTGGCATTCCGGCACTATCTTTTACCACACCATATATACCACCAAAAGGATTAAGCGAAATATCTAAAGTAGCATGTTGTCCCGTGTTGACATTCAAGGTGGCCGATTCTTTCACATAACCGGTCATTGAAGCTGTTATTGTATAGTTCTCCGGTGTGAGATCATCAAGATAGTAATATCCCGATTCATTAGTTGTAGTTGATTTTGTCAGACCATTGGTTATATCGACATTGGCACCATTTATCGGTTGATCTGTATTGGAGTTCGTTATGAAACCTGAGATGATGCCTTTAGGTTGTAGTGTGATATTTAATATTGCAGTCTGTTCACCTGATACGTTTATGGTTGTGGTGTTGTATTGATAACCATAAGCTGATACCTGAAGTATATAATCCCCTGATAGCAAATCAGAAAAAAATACCTCACCTGAGCTACTGGTCTCATTGACAAAAACATCGTATGCCTCTTTATAACTCAGACTGGCAAGGGCACCTTCTATCGTTTCATTGTCTACATTAGTTACTTTGATAAGGATTTTTCCTTTTGTGGGTTGGCCCAATTGAATTGTTTTTGAAAGATAATTATTCGATTCATCACTCTCTGCAATTTCATCATATGGATCAATTTTAACTGAGATGGCATGGCTTCCATAAGTAGCCGTCCAATTAACCTGTACGATTTCAGTTCCTGTGGAATTAATATTACTTATAATTTGGTCCGACCCTATTCGATTTCCATCATCAAAGAACTGCACAACAACATCATTTGCATCAGAAATCCCTATATTACGGATTGTTGCCGTGATTGTTATTTCATCCCCTATTGCTGGAATCGGGTCCGAGAAGGTAATGTCATCTGAAAATACGGTCAAATCTGGTAGTTCTACGTCTGCCTCAACATCCCATATCCATGTCTGCATATTTGAACCATTTGCATTACTTGCAATTGCAGAAACATACCAGGTTCCAACAGATCCACTTGTGTTGGTGTATGATGCCCCGGTCACACTTGTGTTTGTTTGGACTTCTGTTCCGTTTATCTGCCAGCTAACATCCACGGTCTGATCAACTGTTATGTTGAAGGTTCTTGATTCACCTTCCATATCATTTACAAAAGATTCCGGGGCATAGGATCTGATGTTTGGTGCCCCTATACCAACGGGAACCAAAGGTAAGAAGTCTCCCCTATGTGGAACTAATGTATCACCAAGTCCATCACCGGTTGTATCAATACCTTCATAATCGCTCCAGTAGTTTCCACCAAGGTATGGACCGCCTATTATGTTTGTCCCGAGTGTTCTTGTGATGTTCCAGGTGTTGTTTCCGTTATCGTATGCGTTATTCGTGTTGTTGAAATGGTTGTTGTAGATGAGGTTGTTGCTTGAAGAAGACAGGCGTATGCCGTCATAGTTGTTCGATACGGTGTTGCCAGTAAGTGTGTTGTTGTTGCTTGAATAATACAGGTAGATGCCGTCATAGTTGTTCGATACGGTGTTGCCAGTAAGTGTGTTGTTGTTGCTTGAATAATACAGGTAGATGCCGTCGTCGTTGTTCGATGCGTTGTTGCCAGTAAGTGTGTTATCGCTCGAAGAACGCAGGTAGATGCCGTCATAGTTGTTGTTCGATGCGGTGTTACCCGTAAGTGTGTTGTTGCTTGAATAATACAGGTAGATGCCGTCATAGTTGTTGTTCGATACGGTGTTACCCGTAAGTGTGTTGTTGTTCGAAGAAGACAGGTCGATGCCGTCGTCGTTGTTCGATGCGTTGTTGCCAGTAAGTGTGTTATCGCTCGAAGAACGCAGGTAGATGCCGTCATAGTTGTTGTTCGATGCGGTGTTGCCAGTAAGTGTGTTGTTGTTGCTTGAATAATACAGGTAGATGCCGTAGTAGCTGTTCGATACGGTGTTGTTCGTAAGTGTGTTGTTGTTGCTTGAAGGATACAGGAGGATGCCGTCATAGTTGTTCGATACGGTGTTGCCAGTAAGTGTGTTGTTGCTTGAAGAATACAGGCGTATGCCGTCGTTGTTGTTGTTCGATGCGTTGTTGCCAGTAAGTGTGTTATCGCTCGAAGAACGCAGGTAGATGCCGTCATAGTTGTTGTTCGATGCGGTGTTGCCAGTAAGTGTGTTGTTGTTGCTTGAATAATACAGGCGTATGCCGTCGTTGTTGTTGTTCGATGCGTTGTTGCCAGTAAGTGTGTTGTAGCTTGAAGAAGACAGGTAGATGCCGTCGTCGTTGTTCGATGCGTTGTTGCCAGTAAGTGTGTTGTTGTTCGAAGAAGACAGGCGTATGCCGTCATAGTTGTTGTTCGATGCTGTGTTGTCCGTAAGTGTGTTGTCGCTCGAAGAACGCAGGTAGATGCCGTCATAGTTGTTGTTCGATGCGGTGTTGTTCGTAAGTGTGTTGTTGTTTGAAGAATGCAGGTAGATGCCGTTGCTATTGTTTGATACATTCACATTCTCAATCTTTGAATTTTTTGTATAAGCAAATAGCACTCCTTGACCATTATTTTTTAACGTTAAATCTTTCACTGTAATGTTTGTGGAATTCACAACCCCAACATAGCCAGCATCGTTAGGTATTTTCTGATCTTGTCTACCAACCCAGTAATAAATTGGTTTTCCATCAACTGTGTTACTTGTGTCAATGTCCTGGAAGTAGTTGGAAAGACTATCGCTTGATATTACAAAGTTGTACAAATTATCCGACATCGTGTTGTCCGTGAGTGCGTTGTTGCTTGAAGAATACAGGTAGATGCCGTATCTGTTGTTCGAGTTCGCTGTGTTGTCCGTAAGTGCGTTGTTGCTTGAAGAATACAGGTAGATGCCGTATCTGTTGTTCGAGTTCGCTGTGTTGTCCGTAAGTGCGTTGTTGCTTGAAGAAATCAGGTAGATGCCGTCGTTGTTGTTCGAGTTCGCGGTGTTGTTCGTGAGTGTGTTATCACTTGAATAATACAGGTAGATGCCGTAGTTGTTGTTCGAGTTCGCTGTGTTGTCCGTAAGTGCGTTGTTGCTTGAAGAATACAGGTAGATGCCGTGGTAGTTGTCCGATGCGTTGTTATCAGAAATATTGCAGTTATTCGCACCATTGAGGTATATCCCGGCTTCATCTGATCCAGTTGCACCTTCTACCGTAAACCCACTAATACCCACATAATTCACTGCCACTTCGAAGACGTGATCGTTTGCATCCGATGCAGTAACAACTGTCGAATCGGATCCATTTTCAGAACTAATCGTCAAACACTTGTTCACATCCACATTTTCGTTGTACGTGCCATCTCTTACGATGATCGTATCTCCCGCACTTGCAGTATTCACGGCATCTTGTATTGTAGTGAAATCAGACCCACCACCATCATCCACATACCAAGTTTTTACAACTGTTGTTTTTACAACAAGCGGAAGTAAATCCTGATTAGATCCGGGAGGGATTGTTAAAGGTGCGTCTCCAAGTCTGTCACCATCTACATCCACTCCGGTATAATCGCTCCAGTAGTTTCCACCAAGGTATGGACCGCCTATTATGTTTGTCCCGAGTGTTCTTGTGACGTTCCAGATGTTGTTTCCGTTATCGTAGGCATTGTTTGTGTTGTTAAAATGGTTGTTGTAGATGAGGTTGTTGCTTGATTCATACAGGCTGATGCCGTCCCAGTTGTTCGAATTTGCCGTGTTGTTACTGATGGTGTTGTTGTTGCTTGAAGAAGACAGAGTGATACCATAGTAGAAGTTCGAATTTGCCGTGTTACTTGCGATATTATTGTTTGAACTTCCCCAGAGTCGGATGCCATAGTAGTTGTTCGAATTTGCGATGTTACCTGTGATGGTGTTGTTATTAGAATTATATAGATAAATGCTGAAGCTGTTGTTTGATGCATCATTTCCAGAGATGGTACAGTAATCCACATAGGCGAGATATATCCCAGACGCATTTGTCGTACCTGTCACCCTAAACCCACTGATATTCACATAATCTGCGTTTACATAAAAAACATCATAACTCGAATTCGCAGCCTGAACAACTGTCGAATCAGATCCATTTTCAGATCGTATCATCAAACGCTTGTATACATCTATATTTTCAACATATGTTCCATCTCTTACGATGATCGTATCTCCTGAAATCGCTGCATTCACCGCTTCCTGAATGGTTGAATAATCATCGGGTACATAAATAACAGTTGATGTAGGTATCTGTCCCCAAGGTTCCATCAAAGGATAATTATCTTGAGTGCCAATGCTACTATTAATCGTATAGGGAATATCCCCGATTCCATCCCCATTTGTATCGCTTCCTGTATAATCACTCCAGTAGTTGCCTTCTGTCCCATCATCCCAATTGTTATTTCCATCATCAAAAGCCTGAGATCCGCGCAAATTACCGTTATCCAAAATGTTGTTACGAAATATCACATTATTGTGGCTCGTAGGGCCCCATTCACTTTCTGTAATCTCGATTGCACCAAGGGAGTTTGAAGTTATTGTATTTTCAGTTATTATGTTATAGTTAGCTCCATTATATAGATTGATACCATAATAACTATTCAATTCAATAGTATTATTTATAATAAGGTTGTTTTTGGCCGAATCTAAAATTATGCTGGAATTTGTAAAATGATTTTCTCTAACGGTGTTACGTTCATGACCACCGGCAATCACCAAACCTATCCGATTATCATTGAACCTGCAATTTGAGATTTCATTATCATTACCTCCTGTACCAAATCCAATATTGTTCTCTGAGAATTTACAATCCTTAACTGAACAGTTGTTGGCCCATATCCTCATTCCCTCTTCCATATTATCTCTATCCGGGTCACATCTTATCACGTTAAGTCCTTCAACATGTACTCCATCTGCCCGAACAAAGACTACAGTTCCGGTACCCTCACCATCTACAACCGGGTAACCCTCGCCTTTCAACGTGATCTGTTTTTCAACAACAACATGTTCGGGATAAATCCCCGGCATCACAATAACCGTATCACCACTACCCGAATCATCAATTCCTTCCTGGATTGTATCCCACATATGGTTTGAAGGGTTATCGGTGAAATCATCGTCTACATAGATTGTTTTTGAGGTAGAAGTTCCTTGATCGGCTCTGACCCGTATCATCCAGTCGGTATCTTCTTGATTGATATCCAGGTCAGCAGTAGGCCAATCTACAATCCGATTTGGATTCTTACCTACAGTAAATGAGTTGCCAGATTTTGTATCTAAATCACAGCCTATGCCAATTCCGCCTTTAGGTGCTTGGGGCTCATAAGTATCACCCCATGTAGGTGCTTTTGAATAAGTAAAAAGGGTTATGTAAAAATCACCGGTTACTTCGATGTTTGGTATACTTATTGTTACCCACTTTAAATTATCATTCCTAAGAGGGGTATTACTTTCGGGGAAGTAATCTGTATAATTATAGGTTGCTGAATAAAGAGCTTCCAGATTAGAATTCCATATCTCAACATCAAATTGCCTTGATACGTCATCATACCTGCCACCATATATATCCAATTCATTAATATGCTGATTCTGGTTATTTGAAAAGAAGACTGCATGTCCCATAGGATTCATACTGGCCCAAATATCAATCTCACCGTCATCATGTTTGAATTCAACTGATTCTTCAGTGGTATCGGCAGCCTCAACTACAACACCCGCAAACATCGACGATATCAAAAGCCCTACAAAAACAACCGCAATGACCTTATTCAATGCATTTAAACACATTAAAATTGATACATCTCCGGTTAATATTTTACCTAAGCCCATTATTCTTAATGGGTTTGGAATATCAATCTTAGCATCCGGCACATCAAACTGCTCAGACATATTAACACCCACACATCCATAAATACGCACATTTTGCCATACTATTCGAAACATAGCTATATATCAATTGAAGACATAAAGTTTTTTTGATTTTCTTCGACATCCTGTGGACAAACTAGCAAAAATTTTGAGCTACCTATGCGATAACCCATTAGATAACTATACGATCTGGTAATCACACTTGTACAAAAGATTGAGCAAAAGGATATATGAAATAAAAAGTTATATACTATGGAGAGATACAAAGTATAGTGGTATTAATTATGAACATCAAAACCTATTCTTACTCGTTAATACTTATGCTGGTGTTCATGTTAATCCTTGTGCCGACCACATACGCACAAGAAAACCGGAGTCATGGTCTTTTATACATCGAGAATGTGACAATCGAACTTGAGAACGGGAACGCAAACGTGAGCATGGATTATAAACTTGGAATATTTGCTCGGTTCTACATATATATGATGGGCGGGAGAGTCATAGAATCGGAGTTGCAGTCTGTCCTTGTCGATTATGAAGATATCACCACAGAAGAGATAAACGAAGAACGGGCGGTATTTGTAGTAAGAGATGTCGTCCATTCAGAAGGTGATCGCCGCGTATTTGGCTCGTCCAAATTGAGTCAAGAGGTGGGGAATGTGACGATCAAGTTCGTGGATGGTGGCAAGATGAAGTTTAGCGATGTTGAAGTCATCCCCAGGATTACCTATAGGGAATGAAGAACCACACATGATATGCTATCTCTAATCTCCAAGTTCTCTGGATCTTCTTGTGGCCTCGATGAGTGCGTTCATCATAACTGATCTCAGCTTACCTTCTTCGATGACACGTATCCCTCTGATTGTGGTTCCACCAGGTGATGAGACCATGTCTTTTAATGCACCCGGATGCTTTTCCATCTCAAGAACAACCTTTGCGGCACCGAGAACTGTCTGAGCGGCAAGTTTTTGCGAAGTTGCACGATCAAGCCCCTCATAAACGCCACCGTCTGCAAGGGCTTCGATCATCATAAATACAAATGCAGGGGCACTGGCAAATCCGGTAACAACATCCATCATGTCCTCCTGTGCTGTGGCAACCTCTCCAACCGTAGCAAATATCTCTTTTGCCGTATCTTCATCGTCTTCTGTTGCATACTTACCCTTGCATACAGTTGACATCGATTCGCCGACCATACAGGCCATATTTGGCATAACACGTATTGTTCTGAACCCGTCACCCTCGATTCTATCAGTGCGGACTCCGGCAGCAACCGATATTATAAGTTTATCATTGTCCATCATTGGTGCAATCTCGGAGACAACACTCTCAATATGCTTGGGCTTTACGGCCAGGATGATAATCTTCGAACTCTTCATAACCTTCTTGTTGTCGGTGGTTACGGATATTCCCAGATCTTTCTTCAGATATTTCAATCTATTCTCATCCACATCACTTGCGATAACATCATCTTCGGAATAGAGACCGGATCTAATTATTCCCCTAATGATCGATTCGCCGATGTTACCAGATCCAATGAAACCTATCTTCTCGGTCATCTTTATTCCTCTAGCCCTTTAAATCAAGATAAGATAAAGCTTTTGTACCTGGCAATGATATGTGAGGTGCCTGATTGAGAACCTCGCCCACAAAGTACGTCCTCTTTGCCTCTGTAATCCTGACCCTAAACCTCTCGCCCGGTCTGAGATCATCTCTCAGTATTATGTGCTTATATGTTTCATCTCTTGAGACAACACCACCCTTTTGTCCGATCTCGGTTACAATAACTTCAAGTACCCTTCCTACCCACATCGCATTCTTCTCGGATAAGATCTCGTGACATCTTTTTGTGAAGATTCTGGACCGCTCTTTCTTGGTCCTCTCGAGAATATCAGGCATATCAGCCGCTTTCGTACCGGGTCTAGCCGAGAATCTGGTAATATTAACCTTATCGGGGCTTGTAAGTTCAAGTAAACTCAAAGAATCCTTAAAATTCTCTTTCGTTTCCCCGGGAAAACCTATAATAAAATCGGTTGAGAATGTTAAATCGGAGAACTTCTCTCTAAAACTCTTTAGTATATCCGTAAATTCGGAGATGTTGTATCTTCTATTCATCTGTTTGAGAATAGCATCCGATCCGGACTGGACAGGTACATGTAAAAACTTGAATATCTTCGGATGATCGAAAGCTTCGATGGTCTCATCCAGAATATCAAATAGAGTGAACGGGTTCATCATTCCGATTCGAAGCATAAAATCACCCTCAACAGAAGTGATATTCTCGATCAATTCGGGTAATCTACATCCAAAGTCAAGACCATATGCGCTACAATCTTGAGAGGTGATTCTGATCTCTTTTGCACCTCCTGCAACAAGCGTATTCACCGTCTCAATGATTCTTTTTGAGTCATAGCTCAATAGGGGACCTCTTGCCTTTTTTACGATGCAATAAGAGCAATCTCCGATACATCCGTTCGATATGTTTACGGTGCCGATTACACCATCGACCCCATACTCACATACATGATCGATCGATCTCGGAGTCATTACACCATAATTTTGTTTCTTTGAGATAAGATCAGGGCGAGCAGCCGGTAGACAACCAGCTACTATTATGTCCTTACCGCAGACCTCAAGTTCTTCAAGCCTCTTCAAAACATTCAGTTCGGTCCGCTTTGTGACTATACAGGTATTCACAACCACGGTATCTGCCGCTTCAACAGATTCGGCTATCTCGTGACCTTTTTTCTTTAATAAAGCCTCTATCCTCTTCGAGTCGCCCTGATTTGCCGTGCAGCCGTACGTATCAACAAAAAACTTCATCAATCCTCTTGATTCTAATGTGTAAGCGTGATATGGTTGTTGTAAGCGTTCGTCAGGCGAACCTCATCCATGGGTACCATAATGTATCTGCCGAGATCTCTATATACTGAAGACCTAGCATTCTTCTTTGGTTTGATCAATAGGTCGGTCATGTACCCCATCATGGGATCAAAGCTTGCACCTTTTAAAGTTCCAAGTTTCACACCATCGAGGTGTATAACATCTCTTTCTAGTATCGAAGAAAATGTTACCCCCGGAGTGACCCTTCTCCTGTGTGAACGTAGGGAATTTTTGATGGTATTTCTCATTCTTTTGTACGACTCCATGCTTACACCTGTCAGTTGTAACAAAGATTCAACATCAACAACATCCTCGAGTTCTATTCCCAACTCGTTTAATATTGAAAATATAAGGCACTTTGTGTATGCGAAGGGGTAATCATCAGCAAAGTCACCGTGGACTCTTCTCGCATATTTGTTTGTGGGATCCACGAGAAAGTCATTTACAGCAATGTAAACCTCCTCTTCGATCGCATCTTTGAGATGTGAGATGTCATATTTTACGAGAATCGCATCTATCCTCATTGAGCCGATCGGGATGGCATATCTGATATAATGTTTAATTGCGTCTTCATTTACCGGTTCTACTATGAAATTCCAAGGGAAGAAACGGTTATTCAAATACGCATGCGCTTTGTCTATCAAAACATCTTTACTCATACCAGACCACCTTTCACTCGATCTCGCCTATAAATTCGAATCCAGTACGCATATACAAGAGACAAGGTATCAACCCAATATGTAAATAACTTTTCAATCGAGACCGAACCCCAAGTTACAGGTCTAATATTCGATACCCGCCCTTGCAGACATTCCTGCACCATATGGGTGCTTGATCTCCCTCATCTCGGTTACATAATCACTGATCTCTATGATCTCATCTGAGGCATTTCTACCGGTCAGTACGAGCTCAACACCCCTGGACCTACTTTTGACGATCTCGAGAACTTCATTTAATCCTATCAGATTCCATGCAACGGCTACGTTTATCTCGTCGAGGATGAGGATATCACATTTGCCACTCTTAGCCAGATCAAAAGCATATTTAAGCCCTTTCCTCGCAAAGTCAATATCGATCTTATCGGGATTCAACCGATCGACAAAACCGGATCTTCCGAACTGTGTTATTGTGAAGTTGCTACAATCTTTTGCCTGGATAATCTCACCACTATCCTCATCACCCTTCATGAACTGTATCATGTGGACATTGAGACCCTGGCCGATTGCCCTGAAAGCAAGTCCCAGAGCTGCCGTTGTCTTACCTTTACCATTTCCGGTATATACATGAACCATCCCTTGTTTGAGTCTTTGTTCGCTCATTTCAATCCCAACTCTTTTTATAAATATGACACGGGGCATAAATCTTTTTATGAGTAGGGACGTCTTTGTTACTATGGTCCTATTTGATGATGTCGGTAGCTACCCACTTCCGCAAGGGATTTCAAGAGAGTGGATACAAAGCGCCTTCAAAGACCCAAACCAAATGGATAGACTCTTTGAGATACTTCAAGATGCAATGATGCAGAAGATAGATGCCGGAGTCACAGTTCCCACATATCCTCAATTTCAAGAGATGAATGAGCAGTTCCTAGGAATCATCACAAAGGAAGAGGACGGTGAGCCGTTTGTTGTGAAGAATGAGAAGGCCAAGATCATCGAACTTGAGGCGATAGAAAAGGTTGCAAAGGAGTACCATGATTCTATAGGGGAGAGGATGAAGACAAGGATCTGTGTTACGGGGCCGATAGAACTTCATCTGAAGCAGCTAGGAAATACAATCTTTGGAGATATCTTGCAAAACCTTGCAAGATCCGTAGATAGGTTTGTAAAGAACTCTATAGAGGATGCAAGAGACCTTGAGATATATACAGTAAGTATAGATGAGCCGAGCATGGGTCTAAATCCGGATATTATAATGAAGAGGGATGATATGGTGAAGGCTCTTGGGATTGCTTCAGCGTCTGCAAAGAGGAGTGGGATCGATGTGGAGATACACCTCCATTCGCCGATATGTTACAAACCTATGTGTGAGGTTGACGGGATTGGGGTTCTAGGTATCGAATCTGCTGCGAATCCGCACTATCTTGATGTGATCGATTTCAGCGATCTTGAGGGCTCGGATAAGTTTATAAGGGTCGGTGTTTCAAGAACAGACATCTATGCGATGGCTGCGCAGTACAACGATGAGAAGAATATAGATGTCTGGAAGGATGTTAATTCCATCGAAGGTATGATAAATCATTTCAACTCGAGTGATACAGTCTTGAAGCGGCTGAAAAAAGCTTATGATACATTTGGAGATAGGATAAAATATGCCGGACCGGACTGCGGTATTGGGACTTGGCCTTCACAGAAGTCTGCCTTCACCTTACTTGAGTACACAGGAAGAGGCATAAGAGAGTTCAATATATAATTTACACTTTACCGGATTGTAGAGTGAAGTAGAATGTTGTTCCCCTTCCTTTTCCAGGACTCTCTACCCATATCTTTCCGCCGTGTCTCTCAACGATACGCTTGCATATGGTAAGACCGAGTCCGGATGAATTGAGGTCATGCCTGGAGTCATCCACCTTGTAGAACTCATCGAATGCACGCTTCAGTTCTTCACTATCCATGCCGATTCCGGCATCCTTTACGGAAACAGTTACAAAACCGTTATCACCTTTATCCAAATCGATCGTCAGTGTACCACCATCACCGTTGCTATACTTGATTGCATTCGTTAAGAGGTTATCAAAGAGTTCTTCTAGCCTCAATTTATCCGCCCTGACAATCGTCCCAACCTTGATATTATTCTCAATTTCCATCTCGTTACTTTCAAATATTGATCTTCTTGCCTTGATAAGATTATTTACGTCATAATATAGGTCTGTATCTTCCATATTTAATTCAGTATTCGGTGAATTGAGCCTTGCAAGCGAAAGGGTCTTGATGACAAGATTCTTCATATATGTGGTGTTGTCAATTGTTGTCTTCAAGAGATTCCTCAGCTCCGGATCACTCTCTCGCTCTAGTATTATTGGCAACATCACCATGAGTGGAGTAAGTGGACTCTTCAGATCGTGCCCGAGCTGACTTACAAACTCGTCCTTTTGCCTGAGGAGGTTCTCGATCTCGGATGTTCTCTCTTCAACCATCTTCTCAAGATGCATGTTCAACTCAAGAAGTTTATCTCTCATAATCTTCAGTTCCTCATTCTTCTGTCCGATCTCATCCTCGGCCTGTTTACGCCTTGTGATATCTCTTGCTATAACAACGAGGCCATTAATCCGGTCATCTTTTGCTATCACTTTTGCATCAATCTCAACAAAACGCAGTTCTCCTCCTTTGGACATCACCTCAACATCATAAGGCGGGATATATTTGCCGGCTACCCTTCTTGCAAGATTTTCAAACAAAATCTTACTATACTTCTTTGGAATAAATTCCAGGTCCCCCACGGATCTTCCTGTGATCTCTTCTCTATCATATCCGAAGATTGTATGTACAGCACTGTTAACGTCGACAAATCTCCCTTTTGTATCAATCATTACCACAACATCCGGACTGGTCTCAAAGAGCGAATGAAACTTATCTTCCGATCTCTTCAACTCATCTTCCATTCTCTTTCTCTGGGTAATGTCCAGAAGAGATGCAACATTTTTATCTGTACCCGGAATATGTGATACGGTCATGAAAACTTCCTTGACGTCTCCCTGCCTGTCTATGAACCCAAATTCAATACTCCAAGGTGCTTTCCCGAAATCTGTACTCCTTGTTTTGTAGCTTTCCTTCATCTTCTCCAGATCGGTATTTGATAGGAAATCTATCCAACTCTTCTTGCCTTCGAGCTCCTCTTTTGAGTGTCCTGAAAGTTCCTCAAAACCCTTATTAACAAGCTCAATTCTGGTATCATTATTCACAATAGCTGATGCTGTCCCTGTCGTCTCAAATATAGTTCTATATCCCAATTCGGATTCTCTCAAAGCTTCTTTTATCTGTTTGCGTTCGGTGATATCCTTAGCAACACATACGAAACCAACAGTGTCACCAAGATCATCCCTCATCATAGAAAACGAGAAGCTGACCGGAACAGTCGAACCATCACTCTTTTTATAGCCCATCTCGACATCCGTGCAACCCTTTTTAAAGATATTTTCAAAGAAAAAATGCCTATTTTGTTTATCGCAATAAAACTCCCCCGGTAGCGATAGAACGATTTCTATCGGCTCTCCGATAAGTTCCGCATAGTTGTAATTCAGAAGATCATAGGTCGCTTTGTTAGCCTCAAGAATGTGCCCATCTGTACCGACCACTATGAGGGAATCGGCCATACTTTTTAAGATATTTTCAGTGTATGCTTTCTCTTTTGAGAGCTCAAGTGATGTACTCTTGAGTTCACTCAGCGTCTCCTCAAGCTGGCTGGTCCTCTTTCTTATCTTGAGCTCAAGTTCATTTCTACTAAGAAGAGATAATTTCTCCACCTCAAGTATGCCATCGGGCAATGATCTCAGGATGTCGTAGATTATGGGACTATCTCCATACTGCCGCTTCATAGCCCTGAAAGATTGCTCAAGTAACTCGTTTGCATGTTGAGTTGTTGTAATATCACGACATAGATCGATGAAACGATTGATAAGTACGGAAAAGACTCTTAAAACTACCTCATATCTTCCTGTCTCACACAATCTATCGAGGTTTTTAATGACAAGTGAGGCATCTATCCTGCTCTCCCCGCTCACAACGCAGTCTTCAAAGAGTACAGGGTTTTCCGCAGTCAATCTGTTGAGTGTATCCTCGACAAGATCGGCACTAATAAATTGTTTTGCAACTGTGAGGAATGTGTTTATTATATCGGAGTAAATGCCCGCTGCAACTATGTCATCCCTTAGCAGTTCAATCTCTTCAGGATTGATCACGGTAGTTCCGGTTTTTGAGAAGATTTTTGTCGCAATGTGAAGCTCCCTTTCTCCTATAAGTAGCAACAATAGACTCAATGATGTGATAGAAGAGCTAACAATACCATAGCTTGATACCAAGCCGGAGATACCTGTAAGTGTAGATAGAGGTATTGTAATAAAAGAGATTATTGACAATGCAAAAAAACGGTACCTCTTCTGAGATGATGCCCCAGGTAATACCATTCCACCCGTTGCAGAGGCAACTGTAAGAATAGTCCTGTTCAGATGGACCTCTCCTAACCATACCAGGAAGAAACCCAGGATAAATGAGAAGTAACTTACAAAGAATGACGTAGTGGGTGTTGAAGAATAGAAAGCGTTAGAAAAACCTGTAATAACAAAAAATAGAGCTCCTGATACAATGAAAAGCTGTGAAACTGCTCCTTTTAACTTTGAATAGTTTGTAACAGCATAATATAAGAATAAAATTGCTAGGATAAGATTTACACTACCAAAGAGGAGTAGAAAAATAACTATCGTATCCATTAGAGCACCTCGAAAAACTCTTCTCGAATAACCTTTATCTGATTCTTTTCAAAGAGGTTGAGATTGATCGAGAGCAAGAGTATCGACTCATTCTCTTTGCAGATGCGTTTTATATGTCTTATGAGCCTCATTCCACCATCAAACCCTTTTACAAGCATAATTTGATTGAAACAATCAAAAAATACAATATTTCTCTCCCTTATCTTTAAAAACTCTTCTATATGGGTGATCAGATCGATCTCCAGTTTCTTAGGATTTATTGTGATTTCGATTTCGCACTCTTTGAACGTGAACCATGCGAGCGGAGTCTTTTTGATACCATATCTTCCCCTGATATCCTCCGGCGGGTATTTTGTTATGCAAAGTCCGCTGATACCATAATTGATCTGGTTGGTGAAGATCTCGTATCCGATAACCTCCCCATCCTCGTATACTGCATAGCTCATATTCTGCTCAAGATTATATTTCGTACGTCTGGCCTCGACTGACTCAAGATCCGGTTTTATCATTGGCCTCATTAGGAACAAGTCATAGTAATGGATGGTAGATGCAATGAATATTGCAAGGATTGGGGAAGAGACCGCACCCCTCGGAAGAAGATTGTAACCAAGTAAGGGAGTTACTACATTTGCACCACCAAGTATAATAAGCAAGAGAAGGAGTTCATAAAAGACCAACCTCATCTGTTTACCTTCCAGAACTTTTTCACGACGGATGAAACTATATAAAAGGAGGGTTACGGTCAAAAAACCAACAACAAGGCACCAAACAATAACAAATGTATAATCCGGTCCCATGGCAAATCTGTAACCCCACTCAGTCAATTCAATATCGTCAATCGAGATCTTGATGTTGAATATACCATAAATGATTGTAGGAATGAGATAGAGCGAGACCAGAAATAACTTATTTCTTGAAATTTTTTTATTCTCTATCGGAAAGACTGTTGCGAAATGAAGGGCCGCTGGAGATATAAAAATTATGCCGAAGAATCCGACTCTTATAAGAGGTAATCCTTCTGCAGGAGACTTGGAAAGACCCCATAAGACCCCGGCGATGGATTCGACAACGATAAAGAATATGAAGAGAAGAAAGATCTTGCTCTCGGTCTTTTGCGGATTCTTATAAAATACATATATCCTAATACCAGAGCACAGGATGGTGGTAATAACTGCTGCTAAGACCAGAATAGGGTAGAATTGAATCATCTCTGTTCCACTGTGAATAATTTGTGCTAACATATTAAATAATTGATTTAACTCTTCGATTAATCATCAATAGTATTGTGAGGTATTAAAATTTTCATATATAGACTACTACCTGAATATTACCGGAACGGTTTAAAATGTTTTAACAATTACTTTCTGTTTGACAATAAATATTCACGTGAGGCATACCAAACTCAATTTTTCCGGTTGTTGGGTACCAGACAAGATGAAGAGATCGACTCTTCTTAACTCTCAAAAAGGTTCTCTATATAGTAAACGGGGATATGATGAGATTGTTCTGGTGGCAATTGCAACAGTTGCCAAACTGATTTACAGCTTTATTGAAAAGATAAAAATTATATTGAATGATCATCCCTTCTCAAGAATCATTCAGAAAATCCCGGATATAATTGTTAACAAGTTCCGGTTCTTCATGTTGAACCCAGTGTCCTGCCGTGGGAACATAATTTATTTTGAGCTCACCTTCAACAAAATTTGGGATCTGCTTTGTAAGCTCGATACCCAGTGCGTTATCCTGCTCACCCCAGACTACCATCGTCTCGCATTTCACCTTCAACTGCTCCGTCTCCTTGTCGGGGGGGAACTGATACGATGCACGGTAGTAATTTATTGCGCAGGATAAGGCAGGCAACTTCAGCGCATCCACATATTTTTCAAGATCCGCCTCGGTGAACAGGTCTTTTTTTACGGCAAGGCTTGTGAGCGCCATCTTTAGCCCCGAGTAGTTGTTTGCACTCAGTGTCTTCTCAGGAACCTTCTCCTGTTGGAAGAATTTGATGTATGTTGATCGCCTCTGCTGATCAGGATTATCCGATATCTGTTTTTTAAGAACCGATGGTGGTGGACAGTTGAGAATGATCAATTTATCTGTGTGTTCGGGGAGGGTCTGGGCAAAATGCCACGCAACGGCACCTCCCCAGTCATGACCCATTATCACTGCCTTATCCTCGCCAAGCCCCCTTATCAGACCTAGGATGTCTTGAGCCAGAATCGAGATCTTATAATTTTCAACTCCTTCGGGTTTGTCGGTCTTACCGTAACCACGCATATCAGGTGCAACAGCCTTAATTTTTTCAGAGCCAATTGCAGATAATTGATGTCTCCACGAATACCAGAATTCAGGAAAGCCGTGCAGAAAAACTACCAGTCTTCCGGACCCTTTCGTCACATAGTGCATCGTTATGCCGTTAGTCTCCTGATACTCATGCTTTAGGCCTTCCTGAACCATACTATCACAGACCAAAGATTATCACTCTTATGATAAGTATTGGAATCAATACTAGTGTCAGGGCTATGGCTCCTAGGGCAACGCCTCCTGCAATCTTTACCAGTCGTTCATGTTTGCTTGCAAAATCTGAAATCCATCCGAATGCCGTATTAACCTTGCCTATGGCTTCTTTTGATTCTACAAGGTTATCGTTGATCGAGTCGAGTATATCTTCTATTCGTGGCTGTTCTTCGCTGTTGAACCTCTCAAGGATCTCCTTTATCTCTTGAAGGGTTGTGGGTATTACGCCAGGCGTCTCGACTGTCTTGTACTTGATCCCATCTATCTTCCATTTGACCTTGCTCAGATCGATCTCATTTTGTTTAATAATCGCCTTCTGAAAACCATATTTGTTATTGTAAGCGTAGTATTTGTTCTCGGTGAATCCAGACATCGTCTTTACAATATTCGGTTGCATGGTGGCCTTTGAAAAATTCGGCACTATCCCTTCAACATAAACACCCGAACTCACTAGATCTAGTTTCGGACTCTTTACTTTATCAGTTACTGCAACAGGACTATCCTCTTTCACATTGGCAATCGAAGCGGCAGTGATATCGCGAGAAGCAATCGGCGCCCTCGCTTCCAGTGCAAGATCGCGCTCTTCTCCGGAAGAGATGACACCTTCAAGACTTGATTTCTTTACATGACCAATCGATGCAGTCTTAGCCATCATCTCAAGGAATGCTGGTTGTTCCTCTGCCTTCAGATCCAAAAACTTCTTTGCAACCATCAAATCTTTACTCTGGATGGACTCCAGTATGCTATATTCATTCTCAAGAATCTCAAGTTTCTCCTTTTGAATCGATGGGAGCAAACCAATATCAATGGCCACTTTTGTATCTGTGACAAATAGTTTCTTCACCTCTTTTAGAATGTCTCTTGATTCAACAAGATTCTCGTCAACGGTGTCGAGGATATCCTCAATCTTTGGTTGCTCTATCGTATTAAATCTCTCGATCGTCTCTTTGACATTGT
>JAXHUQ010000150.1:0-2690 GCA_034189535.1 Halobacteriota archaeon
TTCCGTTCTTCTTCTGATTATTTTTGGCATTGCCGCCACGTCTCAGGCTCGGCGGTGTGTGTGGATTTTCATATTTGGCTAGTTGCGCTTCAAGCTCCCGTATACGTACCTGAAGTAATTCGTTCTCATGTTTAAGTTGAGCAATCACCTCTTGAAGTTGCTTGATTATTTCGTCTTTGTCCATCTACCTCTTGATGGCGTATTTCAGTTATAGAATAGAATCTTTCCGGTTTTAACCGGATTTAGGTGGTTGTGGATGGAGGCTAAACACGTACTTTAGATCTTTTATTGCTTCTTCCACCAGATCTTTGCATAGTCGGAAGAGCCTTTTAATACAAGATATCCATCCTCTTTGTGAAGTTTGCTACTTAAATATTCTCTCAAAATACCTTCCTGTCTCTTATTTGTTACATTAAAACCAGTCCTAAAATAGTCCATAGCTTCCTTTATATCTAAAAATCTTTTGGCGTTGTCTATGGGACAAATTTTAACATTTGGATAAATACCTACCTGATATAAAACATTGAATAAGCAGTCGCACTTAGGTCTGGGATGGTAATCCTCACCATGAAGTTTTTTCCAGATAGCCGAGTAATTTTGTTCCCATAAAGTAATCCCCGCAAACCAGTAGATATAAACATATTTGCATGAGGCTTTATTCATCTTTTCTAAAGCATTTCTGATATCAAGCATGCCCAGTGAGAATGACGCTATTACTGCATCATATGGGGAACTGATATCCTTCTCTAGATCTACATCTTCCCATCTCTTTTTAACACAGGTTATATTGGAAATACCCCTCTCTTTGATGTTCTCCTTTAAGCACCATATCATACCTTCTGAAGGTTCAATGGCTGTTATATGCTCCACCTTCTCTGATAACGGAATGGCCAATGTTCCAGGCCCTGCTCCAATGTCTAAAACCCTGGAGTTTGGTGAGATATCAAGCTCTTCAATAGTCTCTTGTGTATTTCGCCAGTTATCCCTTTTAACCATGGATTCGTATCTCTTTGCATCTTCCTTTCTTTCCCAAACTCTCGAACATTCCAAACGTTTTTTGGATGACTGGTTCTCAAGCATCCCGTTCTTCCAGACCTCATTCCAATCCATATCTTCTACTTTTTTTACTGCCAATTCATCAATTTCCATGTTATCACTCATCCTGTCCCTTTGATGTTAAACGCCCATTGGCCAGATCTTTAGGAAATACCATCTTTAGGCCATCCAGAGTCCCAACACTACAAATATCCTGATACATCTCATCGAGAATCTCTTCTGAGATCACATGTTCTGGCGTACCACTGGCAATTAAACCATTTCTTGTCATCGCAAACACCTTATCACAGAACCACAAAACATGGTTTGGGTCATGACTGCATGCAAGTATGGTGGTGCCCTTATGCTTAATCTTTATCAAAATCTTCCATATCCTGATCTGGTTACTGAAATCAAGGGCCGAGGTGGGTTCATCCAGAAGCAAAAGCTTGGGTTCCTGGGCAACAGCTCTTGCTATCAGTACAAGCTGCCTCTGACCGCCACTTAGTTGATTATAGGGTTTATTTGCAATATCCGTTATCTCAAGCAGTTTTAAAGCTTCTAACACCTTCTTTTTATCTTCATTAGAAATACCAAATACACCCTCCAAGTGAGGCGTTCGCCCCATCAAAACCACCTCTTTTACCAGATAAGGAAAAGGTGGCTTGTGTTCCTGGGGAACATATGCAACCATCTTTGCCATCTCTTCGATCCTCTTATTACTTGAATCATTCCCATCTATGAGTACTCTCCCCTTTTCAAGTTTCAAGAATTTGAGACAACATTTGAAAAGAGTAGTCTTTCCACATCCGTTTGGTCCAAATAACCCGCATAACTGTCCTTTTTCTACATGGAAGGACATATCACTTAAAATCGATATTCCATTATATCCAAAATTCAGATTCTCCACTTTTAACATTTTATCACCCAAAAACGACTTTACCTTTATTTCTTAGCAGGTATATTAGATATGGCGCACCTATTACGGGGGTCAGTATTCCTATGGGTATCTCTGCAGTTGTGAGTGTCCTTGCTAAAGTGTCACAAAGTATGAGGTAGATACCCCCAATAGTGGCAGCTACAGGTATCACAAATCGGTTGTCAGGTCCCAATATCATCCGTGCAGCATGTGGCATCATAAGACCCACCCAAGCAATTATCCCCACCAGAGAAACTGATACTGCCGTGATCATTGTTGCCAAGCTGATGACGATAAATTTGTATTTCTCTGGACTCACTCCTAACGCCCTTGCTTCCTCATCTCCCATAGATATGATATTCAATTTCCACCCCATACACCACAACAAGAAGAAAGATGGAAGAACGATAGGCGCAACAATTAATATGTCATTCCATGTTGCATAATATAGACCTCCCATCAACCAGAAGACTATCTCTCTGAGTGCTGTGTCGCTTGCCATATACTTCAAAATAGATACCAGCGCTGAGAATATAGATCCAATTATAACGCCAGCCAGTATCAACGTAACAATCGGTGTCTCACCTCGTACTCTGGCCAGCGAGTACGCTCCGTATACTGCCAAACCTCCAAAGATAAAAGCGGATAATTGAATGGATATAAAGAAACTGGGATAGACTATCCCCATGGCTGCTCCAAAAGCTGCACCTGCTGAAATACCCAGGATGTAGGGTTC
>JAXHUQ010000151.1:0-2683 GCA_034189535.1 Halobacteriota archaeon
CATTAAACTGAAAGAAGAGATAGATTCGGGTGCCGACATTGCAATCGGCTCAAGAAATCTTAAAGACTCCGAGATTAAGATCAAGCAGCCACCTCATCGGATATTTTTGGGCGGGGTCTACAGAGGTCTTGTACGCACTCTATTAAAAGTAGACGTGAGTGATTTTCAGTGTGGATGTAAACTATTCAAGCGTGAAGTCTGGGAATCACTTGAGATCCTGAGTGATGACTTTGCATTTGACACCGAGCTACTTGCAAAGGCCAGTGCAAGATCTTATATAATAAAAGAGACCCCTATCACATGGAAGAACAGTGAAGGGAGTAAAGTTAGTCCGGTAACTGATACTTTAAAGATGTTCAGAACAGTACTAAAAGTGAGAGGGGAGCTCAATGCAGACAAGTAAATCAAGAACAAGAAACTTTATCCTCCAATTTATAATCGGGGCCTTAATCATCTCAGTCCTGGTATGGGGGGTTGATACCGATGCTATCATCTCAATTCTTATGACCACGGATCCCTTCTTCTTCATTCTTGCGGGAGGGATGTATTTGATATACAACCTCTTGATGGCATACAGGATATCATACCTACTGGGGAAGATGGGAGTTTCCACTGACAGTAGAATCTTCTTTGCACAGATGGGGGGGATGCTAGCATCTGATGTCACGCCTGCAAGAAGCGGTTATTTTACCTTGCCATATATTCTTGTAAGTCAGGGACATTCGGATGCAACAGATGGTATGGCCGCAATTGTCGCTCCTGCCGGAATCGAGTTTATCCTTAAGGTTGTAGGTGGATTTCTGGGAATTATGGTACTAATCTCAGCTACAGCGATAGACCGAGGCGTATTCATATCGCTTCTTGCAGCCATAATCCTCTTCATGGCCCTCGGATCGATTATAATAATCACTATGTGGAGCAAAGAGAGCTTCTCTTCAAACGTTCTCACAAAGATACCAATCCTTAAAAGATTTGAAGAGGACTATCTACTACTCAAAGAGAAGAGTCTCGAGCTAAGAAGCAGCGCGCCCGTCATAATTTTAATAAGTATCCTCTGCTGGATCATACTTGGTCTTCAGTGGCTATTTCTTGGTATGTCGCTGGGGATTGAACTTGAAATCTACATATATATTCTCCTGCACCCATTGATCACCCTTCTTGGATTCGTCCCACTTACACCATCCGGTCTTGGGGTGATGGAGGCAGGTGCAGCAGTCGTCTTCTATCTCTTGGGCCCTGGTAGCGCCGCAGGATTTGCATTCTCGATTCTTGTCAGAGTAAATAGCATCGGAATCGATCTGATAGGTCTGAGAAGCATCTCAACGATCGGTGTGGCATTAAAAGAATATAGAGAGGATAGATCTGAAAGGACAGGTTCGTGAAAACCCGGTCCTCAGACGATCCTTATTGTCTTCATAATATCGCCTTGCTTGATACTGTTTACAACGTCCATTCCTTCAGTCACCTGACCAAAGACCGTATGCACACCGTCAAGGTGAGGTTGCGGGGAGTGAGTGATGAAGAATTGACTACCACCGGTATCTTTACCTGCATGGGCCATCGAGAGTGTTCCTGTTTTATGTTTTCTTGAATTAATTTCACATTTTATGGTGTACCCCGGACCACCGGTCCCGTCTCCTCTGGGGCAACCGCCTTGGATGACAAAGTTGGGGATTACTCTATGGAATTTAATCCCGTTATAAAAACCATCATTTGCAAGTTTTACAAAATTCGCTACTGTGTTGGGTGCATCCTCCTCGAAGAGTTCCAGGACGATCTCTCCTTTCTCTGTTTCTATTATCGCTTTCTTCATATTTACCACCTTGGTAGAAGTAAATCGGTACTATCAGTCTAATAGTTTATCCTACATTCTTAGGTATACTACTTCAGTTCCAGATGGTTGAAAATTAACAAAAGAACTATATTGATTAGTACCTAACCTCAGAAGCGATGAAGTCCTCAAAGTTACTCGCCATTAGTCTGGTCTTGATATCTGGAATTATCTTTTCCGTTTGGGGTGTCTCTTATCTTCTCGATGACTCACTCGAAGTTAGGATAACGCCTGATAAAGAGATATACTATCCAAGTGATACCATGACAATCATACTTTCAATAGAGTCGCCAAGAGATTTGGATGGTGTAAAGATATCGGTTGAAGGTATACAAGACAGTCGGGGCTTAAATAAAATCTCAAAAACCTATGAGAAGAATCTATCAGAAGGGATTAACAATATCACTATCGAATACATCACACCATACTGTAGCAAGTGTACTGGAATAGATCCCGGTGTCTATTTCATCAACGCAACTGTAGCTTATGAAGATGTTTTGATAAACTCGACTCACAACGTAACAATAGATATTTGATAGGTAAATGCGGTCTTGGTAATTTTTTAGAATACACCAAAGAGCATGCCAAGACCAATGAGTATCATAACAAGACCACCCGCAAGCCTCATATACCTTCGACTGTTCTTTCTCCACCCTTCAGCCTCCTCGATCTCCATTCCATAGTAGGTTATCAAAATAATCACTATCAGTGGAAGAATATAGACCAGGTTGTAGATGGTGAGATAGAAAAGAGCTTTCGATGGTTCTTGAGATAGGAGCGTCAGAACTGGAAGATATATACCTCCTGTGCATGGCAGCTCAACTAGTGTTGCAAAGAAACCAAGAAGGACGG
>JAXHUQ010000152.1:0-2621 GCA_034189535.1 Halobacteriota archaeon
CTAAGGAGCAATACGTTCGGTTCCAGATGATGTGGGGATTCTTCAAGTAGGCCCCACCAATATTTCTTTTTTTTTATCTTCGCTTTTTGTTTAAAGGTTACTGGCAAGCTTGGTAGCTTAAGCAAGGGGTTTAATTGCTCAAAGAGGCGCCCACAAAAGTAGCTGAAATGAATAGCGAATAGAGAGGAATTGGGATGTCAGAATATCTTGGAACTTGAACCCATCCCGAAACCCTCAAGATCATCTTGATTAAATGCCAGATTAACCACAGCCATGAAAAATATCTCCAAACGTTCAAACCTCACCATTATTGAATCTTGTGGCCTTCCCCCTTTTATAGCCATCATATCCTATACATTCCCCTCCTTTTTTGCAACTACCGTCTTACTACCCGCGGTAACTAAATCAATAGATATTAAACCGGCTCTATAAGCTTTTCATTCCACCTCTGATAAATCCTCAAATTTCATGAAGTCCCCTCAAATTATGACAATTTGTTATGCGGATAATGAATGTAAATGTTTTAAGATGAGTTCATTTTTAAGCCGCATTTTCTGGATAATCCCTGATTTCACGCAAATAAAATCTGTCACACATATTTGGTTACCCTAATATTCAAACAGAGGCAAATTTGAGGGTGCCCTTTGCGGTAGCTTGCAGCGATTAATTTGGAACCGACCATTCCTATGTTTTCTACAGTCACAGGCAACCGTGTTAGATTACTCCAATCTTGGCTAGATGTTGCATCAATCCAACAAACAGGCGAAGTTTTTCAAGATCTGATTCTGAAATACCATCAGGATCGAAGTGCATCACATCATTGCGAATTCGACGGATTTCATTTAATTCTTTCACGAATTCCTTTCGATCAATCGATAATCCAAGCTTCTTCCATCGGTCGGGTTTTTCGATGAGCTTCAGATACATTCCAAATGTAAGGTCTGACACACTCTCAATTTCACGCTCTGGCTCTGATGGATCACATGCTTCAACAAGTTCCTGTTTCGTATACTTGTCTTGAAGCATTTGCCTGACATAATTTTCGATTTCACCAAGGATAAGAAACGGTTCACCAAGTTGACGGAATTGTAAGCTTAGGTCAGTAGTAGTTACTATACCACTCACCACATTATCCGTATTGCGAACGAGAACATATTGATGTGCAACGATTTCATTAATTGCATCAAAGAGGTATGTATCTGCACTGATTTCGTATGGCCTCTCCATACAATCACGCACGGAATCGCACTTCTGGCCCAAAGATAAGCGGCCCCCGATCGACATCCAACTGATCATTCCCTTGACTTCCCGCTCTGTTGTCATCACAGGGAGTTGCGAAATGTTGTTGGATAGCATCAGAGTTACTGCTTCCCCCAAAGTTGCTTCTGGATTAACTGATACCGGAGTTTTATTTGCAGACGCGAGCCTACCAACACGGTATGTCGGGTCTGCAACTAAATCTATACCAACCGATTTTACTTCCGGATCATCTTTTGGCGCTGCCTTGAAAGAGATATTTGCATCTATGTACACACTTTCAAAATCAGGATGTGTTATCAACTCATGTTTTCTTAAGGCTCTGCGAATATCTTCGACTTGCCAATAAGACCGTCGCTGAGCTCCAAACCACGAGATGAATTCACGAACTGTTACAGATTGGGGCTCAATTCCCCCATTAATTTGTTTGGATATTTCAGTAAATTTGTCATCATATTCGAAAGACATGACTTGCCCCCATAACCTTCGACAGTACGCTAACAGCTAATCAAGTGTCAAATGTGTCAAATTTTTATTTTATATCTGTTTACAATATTAATAACTAATGACTATTTATTATTTTCTGAAAAACGAGACTATTGGACAACGATTGAAGTACGTGACTGTATAAAAAGCACCTTCGGAGTCGAATATACTTTGAAACAGGTACGAATTATTTCGAGAAACTTTGGGATGCTTTATGCCAAACCCTATCCGCGCGATTACTGAAGACCAGAAGATGCAGAGGGGCATTTAAAAAACCTTGCCCTGGTACGGAGGGGGATAATTATTGGATTTCTCGACGAGACTTCACCTCAGACGACTGCAAATACACATCTACTTTGGTCTTTTGGCAAACCAAAAAATTTCACGCAATCAATGGAACTTCAGTTATTGATTTCAAGAGTAATTCGAAAAAAATCCGTATGTGAGTTTTTATTTCCATGATTTGAATCCGATTGAGTTCATTCGGAAGAGTATCAAACGTGTAATATCTCGGACTTTTATTCCAGATCTCAACTATTTGATGTGGTTGATACGAGATCTTTTTGAGGTGTTTTCGTCACGGCTAATCTTTGCAGAAGGGTGGATTGAACGGTTTCTAGATGAAGATTTTAAGTATAAATTGTTAGGTTGTTGAGTATAATATCAAAAGTAAGATATAATATATGTAACCTTCTTAGAGAAGAGAGATAAATAGACGTCTGATGACGACAATATATTAATGATTGGGATATTTGATTTGCGGGGGTCGCCAAGCCAGGTCAAAGGCGTTAGGTTCAGGGCCTAATCTCGTAGGAGTTCGTGGGTTCGAATCCCATCCCCCGCAATTTTTTACTAGTACATTTTATATGTGATAACCA
>JAXHUQ010000153.1:0-2570 GCA_034189535.1 Halobacteriota archaeon
CTCTTTCAGTTTTATGTTTCCTTTTCCCCTCTTTTTGTAATCGGGGCAATCTTTGTTCCAACACCAGAATTCTGATAACTCTATCTTGGATTGCACTTTCATCCCCTCAAAATGGGGGACTGCGTGTATAGTATAAAAAGTTTGTCAGTGGTGGTATACAGGACCTGAATTTGTTTGTTAAAAAAATCCTTGAAATCTTCATTTTCTAAAATAATTTCCTCTATTTTTGAATTCAATCCATTTCCTTCCTTTTTATCAACCAGGTTAATGATATACATTTGAGGGATGTAGGTGATTTGCCTTTGCCTTTCACTTTCATCTTGACTCAAGGTATTTATCTCTCCATCCAGCCATTCAACTTCAAAATCAAGATTATTATCCTCCTCGAAATTGTATTCTGGAAGATTGCATGATTTATGTAAAGTAGATATTTGTTGTGGATTTATGGCTTTTGCAATATAATAAAGAAGCAAAGATTTCCCAGAAGATTTTCCCCCAATTATTGAATTTAAATTGCTGTTTAGTTCAATATAATTGTTAGAAAAGATATTCTTACTGGTATTGTAATTAAATCTTATTTTATTAATTTTCAAATAGCCTATTTTATCTTCAGGCTTTTCTTCTTGAATTTTGACTCTGGTTTCTGGCTCACATATAATCTGCTTCAACCCTTCAAAATTAGGGTCAGCTTTGATCCAACAATTACATTTCAATTGGTAATCATTTATATTGTGATTGTCGGAACAAATAACCATTGGGGGATTTTTTTCAATATTAGGGTAAACATTGTCCCTGTATCCTTCAATATCTTCAATCTTACCCATATCGAAAATATCGATGTAATCTAGAATCTCCTTCTTTTGAGCCTTCTTGTAGGATAATGAATTTGTAATTGTCTCGATACTATTACTTTTACTCCCACCATGGATTGTTACAATTCCGCCAAGTTCATGTATCAATTCTGAAGAGGTTTTTAAAGTACAACATATTTCATCTTCTCCTTTTTGTTTTAAATCCTCAGGTGTTAATTCTAGATTTCCCTGCAACTTAATCCAAATCGTTTCTATATCAACATTTTCTGGAAATATTCCAATGAAATGAATAGATTCGCTACCGCCTAGCTCCGATCTTAATTCAATACCAGGTAAAAAGTAATTTCATCTCCAGCTAGCTTCTTAAGTTTGTTGATTCTATCGATGTCAATACAATGGTGATCTGTTATTGCGGCTACTGAATTATTTTCCTTTTTGAGAGTTCTAATTATATCCTGATTAGACACCGAATTATCCAAGTAATCGCTTGAACTAGGCGTATGAACATGTAGATCCCATTTTCTCCATTCTGAACCTTTTGGATATTTATTTGTCATATTAACCCTCTTTATTCTCAATCGGTTTTTCCATGTTACCAACGCCATAATTCTCTCTTAAATATATTAAACAATATTATGAACGTGAGGTAAGCCACAATAAATAATAAACACCTTCTATGATTAACATCTCCGAATTAAAACTAAATATTTCCTAAGACAATCCCTAGATGAAAATGGAGAAATAAATCTTGGCAAGGCACCAATTAAATGATTTTTGAATGATTGGATATATACATGGTGTTTTTATCTGCTCAATCACCTTACCTTGATAGCTCTAGAAGAATCATCTCATGCATCTCAGGCTCCATTGCTCCCACTATATAAAGATTTGAGACGCCCACATCTTCATTTATCTCTCTTCCCTTATTATCGGTGAGGATACCTCCCGCCTCTTTTAATACGAGCATTGAGGCCATGATGTCATAACCGTTGATCAGCTTTCTGACATCAACAAGTCCATCAGTTACACCTTCGGCAACAAGACACATCTCCATTGCAATACTTCCAAGAGTCCTTGCAATGACCTTCTTCCCAAGTTCAATAACACCCTGCGGGACCTCTGGTACACCATAGGTATAAATTGAGATCACAGGCCTCTTAGCCGGGTTCTTCTTGGGAATAATCTTCTTCCCATCAAGATATGCGCCTCCTCCTTTTATTGCATGATAAGTCTTTCCTGTGAATGTTCTTACAACGCCCGCCTCGATATCATCAAATTTTACGTCATTTATCTTCGATGAGTACGCAAGAGAGGTGCAGAAGAATGGTATACCTGATATCGCATTCGTTGATCCGTCCACCGGATCGAATACGAGTGTGCATATGGGCTCTCCATCTGTAGGGACTATTCTCTCGCCAAGCTCTTCGGATACTATCCTTGCACAGATACCTCTTTCAGAAAGCACTGCTTCGAGAGATTCTTCGGCAACAAGATCGACTCTGCGCGTTATTCCTGTGGGCCTATGCTTGATAACCTCTGCATAGTCTTGAGTGGATATACATTCCGTAACACTTTCCATAACACTCTCTACGATCTCAAGTAGCGCCTCAATTATATTTTTATTATCTTTCATAACAATGCCCTCCAAAAATTCAGTCAACTCTTCTCATATCTTCTGAAACTCTTAACTAATCCTTCAACGACGGCCACATCGGATGCAAAATGAAGGTGATTATAGGATGCAAATGTGCTATTTTG
>JAXHUQ010000154.1:0-2509 GCA_034189535.1 Halobacteriota archaeon
CAATGGCTAAAAGGGGAGATACAAGAGTATCAGGAGTGGTATAACACTAAACGGTATCATAGGGGGATTAAAGCGATACCCATGACACTGTATGGTGTGTAGTTTGTGGGTTTACTTAACAATAACAAACCATACCCAACCAAACCCTTTACAGGGTGTTTCATAAGATTTATATGTTCATGTACCTTACCTAGGATATATAGAGGAAGTGTAAGTCCGTGGATAGAGAAGAATTTATTGAGAAATTCAAACATGTGCTAGTTCTGGTATTTGTTATACTGACAGGGTTGATCTACTCGAGAGGTGTTTCTGCAAGTAAAATGGGCCTCTCTGATGTGTATGCAAAGCAGGCAATAGAGAGCGGGCAGAAGAAGATATATGAGGAATGTGTTAAGGTGGGCGAGGAGTATATACGGTCCGATCCCACGATGGTTTACAATCCTCAAGGCGTACCTTTTATAGATGTTGATAGATGTGGAAAGAAGAAGGAAGACTATTCCCAGGGAGACGTGGAGAAGCTCTATTGTGCCGCTCCGTGTGAGACGTATTGCCACTTATATGCAAAAGCTGATGCAATATCTATTGTCACAGTAGATGGAGGGTTAACGTATCAGCCAAGAGTTGATTACGATCTTTGTGTCAACTGTGGAATATGCTTCAAAAATTGCGGTTATCACGCAATTGAATGGATCAACTCGGGGGAGGTTGTAGAATGAAGCGCAGAGAATTTATGACTAGTGGATGGAAGACACTCAATATTGCCTCGTTTCTGACATTGGGGGGGTTTGTAGGTAGCCTCGGTGCGACAGCTGGCGCTTCCGGTCACCCTGATGCGATTATATGCTACGAATGTCGTGCCTGTGTCAAGGATTGTCCGGTCAATTTTGATCCCGCAGGTTTTGTGCTTGCAGGCAGAACCAACAATCCGGAAAGAGAGATGCTTGCAGAGATCGATGTTGAGGAGTATAAGATGCTTACTGGTGACGATATTACGATTGAGCAGCTATATGAGATGGATCCTTTCATTCAAGTTTATGTTAAAGAGAGGGAGGACCCTCAGCTTGTTAAAAATATCGTGGGTGAAGGTCTCACGCTCACTCAGACCTATAAGATGCCTGCAAAAGACGTTGCCGAGTTCTGTTTATTGTGTAGGTTATGCTCTGTTAACTGTCCTGTTGGTATCGAGCTTACGGATTATACGATCGATCTGAAGATAAACGGTAGATACGGGAAGAACGGAGAGGTAGTTGGAGAATTATAGAGAGGAGAGGCTGCTAGTTATGGATTTTACAAGAAGAGAAGTTATGAAGATTGCAGCATATACTGGTTTTGTTGCAACAGTTCCAATAGGATTGCAGGGTTCGATCGGTTCGAAGATGGATGTCACCGAGGTTCCCGGAACAGGAAATATGTCTGAAGAGGATCTTGCAAATGTCGATGTCGATGCTTTCCTATCCAGTTGTGCAAGATGTGGTGTCTGTGCGACGGTATGCCCAAAGGATGCGATCAGGTATTCTACAGTCTTCTTACCTATTTTGACTGCTGAAACGCGTGACAGATGCCCAAGTACATTTGAATGTTCTGTCTGCATGAGATACTGCCCTACAAACGCAATTAAAATCGCATTTGAACCGCTAGGGTACGAGAATACTGCATTATACAAGAGGGAACAGCGCCTGGAAGAGCTGGAATAGTTATTTATCCCCTCTTAGCAGGTCCTCGATTTTTTCATATTTTGAGAGTATTTTGAGGCTTGTGATCGTCGGAGGGGCCATTATTATCTCCCTATTTCTCAATTTAAGAAGAGTCTCTTTTGGTGTGAGCCACTCACAGGCTTCTATCTCTCTTTCGTATGGTATAGGTACCTGTCCGTCAGGTATCATAACTGAGAAGAATCTTGCATGGAACCTTACAGGTGCGATCTTTGGGGCGAGTTTGTGATAGAAGTACTTCAGGTTGCCTGTATCATAGTAGAGATCTTCCTTTCTCATCATATCTGACATTGTCATATCGGAGTTGTTGATCCTCTCTCGATATTTTTCAAACTTCTCTCTTACAGAGTCATCTTCAAGATCTGGATATTTACCGGTCGCATTATATGCGAGAAGCACACCTGTCTCCTCATATAGCTCTCTTATGGCTGCAATGTAATGTCCCAGACTCTTATTAGGATCATCGTGGGAGATGACCTCATGAGCATCATCTCTTGTTATCCCTATACACCTATCCAGAGACTCGCTGAGGTAGTCCTCCTCATCCATCTCTCCGCCGGGGAAGACATAAAAACCTCCGAGGAAGGGGAGATCCCTTCTTCTTTTGGTCATGAAGACCTCAAAAGGGCCATCTGATCCGTCTGCGTCTCTGCACAGGACAACAGTGGACGCTGATCTTATACCTTTCTCTTCTTTCTCTGGCACAAGATCAGGTTCGATTAGGATCACTTAAACTTTTCTGGAAATCTTTAACAAAACTTTTTAACCATCTCCTTCCAAATCCAATACTTACACAT
>JAXHUQ010000155.1:0-2508 GCA_034189535.1 Halobacteriota archaeon
TCCGCCTTCTTTTACGGCATATCTTGCATTATCAAGTGCTTTTTGTGCCTGGCAAAGATCGATATCTTTCGGGTCTCCTCCCGGACAGGTGATAACAATATCAGATAGGACAGCAGGCACTTGGTATATCTCATCCACCATCTCAATTCCCCTCTTGTGAGCAGAGATATAGTCCCCGGCAACGGCTCCAATCACTTCTTTCTTTGGATTGAGAACGACGTTTAGGATAAAATCAATCCCTACAACGCCCCCCACCTCATCCATCTCTCTTCTGACAGGACTTTTTTTACTCCCTGAATAAGCATCGGTAGATATCATCATCTTGTGGTTTTCTTCTATCAGGTCTCTTGAGACAACGCCTGGAAGAATCGCCTTTGAGCCACCACTATAACCGGCAAAGTAGTGAAACTCAATATTACCGGTACATACGATCTTATCTGCATTTGCAACCTCTCTTGTGACCTTAATTGTCCTGCCGTCTACTGTGGTTCCAACATCAATACAGTCATCTATGTCGTGGTCCACACACCTAACCCTACTGTACACCTCAGGGCCCACCAGATATCTCTTCTCCTCCTCGGCCTGTCTTCTGTGTATACCAAGTGCAAAGACTACGGTTATATCCTCATCTTTTACCCCGCCTCTATTCAATTCATTGAGAAGAGGGGGCAGCAGCTTGGAAGATGGTGAAGATCGGGTGATATCACTTGTGATTACTGCGACACTATCGCCAGGTTGGACTATGTCTCTCAATCTCTTGCTTTCTATCGGGTCACAAATAGCCCTCTCGATTTCAGAAGACTCGTCTTTTAATTTTGGAATCTCTCTTGGTTTGAGAACTCCTGCAAGGTTCTCTTCGGGAATATCAACTTTTAAATAACCTTTCCCATACTTCAGATTTACATTCATAACAGGTCTTCTTCGGTAAGAGTTCTTATCCCACTTAGAACTTCTTTGACTGATTTGTTCAAGTAGGCTCTCTCCTCATCGTTTAGATCGAGTTCTATCACTTTTGTAACGCCATCTCTTCCGAGTATGACTGGAACTCCAAGGTAGATATCCTCAAAACCATATTCACCGTTCAGGTGAGCGCAAACGGGCATGACCCTTCTTCTGTCTCTTACAATGCTATCTACCATAGCTGCAACTGCTGCACTTGGTGCATAGTAAGCACTGCTACTCAGAAGATTTACTATCTCAGCACCGCCATTTCTTGTTCTATCGACGATCGCATCTATCCTCTCCTGTGGGATCAACTGAGAGATGGGTATGCCTGAGACCGTTGTAAAGCGTGGTAACGGGACCATCGAGTCTCCGTGTCCGCCCATGAGTATTGCACTGATATCTTCGACAGAAACTCCCAGTTCCATCGCGATAAAAGTCTTATATCTTGCAGAATCGAGAACTCCTGCCATTCCAAAGACCTTACCGGTCTCAAAACCACTGATCTTCCACGCCGCATATGTCATAACATCGAGTGGATTTGCGACCATAAGTATCATAGAATCGGGGGCGTACTTCACTATCTGCTCTGTTACGCTCCTGCATATCTCAGTATTTGTCTTGAGAAGATCCAATCTGCTCATTCCCGGTCTTCGCGGAACTCCTGCTGTGTTTACGACTATATCCGAATCTTTCATATCCGAGTAATCGTTGCTTCCCACAATCTTCACATCACTTCTTAGGATTGGTGTCGATTCGAGCATGTCAAGCCCCTTTCCCTGAGGCATCCCTTCGATGATATCAAGGAGGACGACCTCACTTACTCGCCCCTCTTCAACCAACCTGTTTGCAGTCGATGCTCCGACCATTCCCGATCCAATGATTGTTACTTTCGTCATACCTACCACAATCTCATCTCACACTTTAGCTATTCGGATATCCTTCCTGGTTTATCTGAATTTTGCCGATAGGCAGAAATTTTGGTTGAGCAAAGCGTAGCCATACTCCATGTTTACACCCTTTCACAATTATTCACCTTTATTCTTGAGATTAAATAATCTTGGCGATTTGAAATCTATTATAAACTTTCTAACCCTCTTTGCTGCTATTTTTTCTCCCAAATATATCTTTTGAAAAACCAAAATATGTTCATGAATATCCCTTAATGTTGGATTTGCAGCAGAAAGCCAAGTTCCCCATGCTCTACCTCCAGGAACAAGCACTCTATGAACTTCTCTGCACACCCTTATTAAAAATAATATGTATTCTTCAAGTTTAAAATCTTCGTCATATTCTTTACCCACGTTATAAGGTGGTGAAGTCACCATTAGATGGATGCTATTGTCTGGTAACTCCTACATGTTTTCTGAAGATTTAAAAAACATTTTATCGAGGGATTGCGAAGGGATAAGATTTTCTGCATATTTAACTTTCTGCTCCTTAGGCAATCCTTCAATAAAGTGGCAGAAAAGGTCGGAGCAAGCACAGCTACTGTCAGTGATAGAGTAAAAAAGCTTCAGAACTCAGGTATTATCAGAGGGTACACAGCTCTTCTAAACACATCAA
>JAXHUQ010000156.1:0-2499 GCA_034189535.1 Halobacteriota archaeon
TGTCAAGTATTTTAAACGATCTTTTTGGATTCGAAGGTATACCAGACATTTCTAATCTACGTTGGCATTCTTCTTTTGTAGTAGGAATCAATTCTGATTTAAGCGTGAGAAGAACTCTTCGCACCAATGCTCTTTTCCTACCAAGGAAAAGTTTAAATTGAGGTAACATATTCCCCCCTTCCTCAACTATTTTGTTTAAAAGTTCATCATGCGAAATTTCACCTTTAAAAAAGCTTCTCACAGGCTCATTAGAGATGATTAACCAGTGTAATTTTTCCTTGACATTTGAATTACGGATGCATACATTGTAGTCTTCTCTTGTGTAATATGTAAATATTTTGAAATGGGTTTATCAATAATTACCCCTTCTCATAACAAAGAATTTAATACTTCGAGAGATCATCTGAATTCAATGGCCCTCATCGATGAGATTGTTGCAAGTACAAGAGAACGAGTAAGGGATATTGAGGTAAAAGTTGAAGTCACAAAATTTCGGGACCCTCTGAAGAGACTAAGAGAGATCAAAAGGAAAGGGAACGTTCCGGTTATTTCTGAGGTGAAACCATCATCGCCTTCAGGTTTGAAAGGTGATATACCACCAGCGGAAGCTGCAAGAATTGCACTTCAGATGCAGAAGGGCGGTGCAGCCGCAATATCTGTTTTAACAGAACCGAAATACTTCAACGGGAGTATGGATAACCTAAGGAGCGTAAGAGATGCTACAGAAGTTCCCATTCTCAGAAAAGACTTTATAATCGATGAGAAGCAGATATACGAGACAGATTCTGATCTGATACTCCTTATAGCACGAATCCTTAATTATAGACTGAAAGAGTTTGTGAGTATTGCCCTCTCACATGGTATACAACCTCTCGTTGAAGTTCATAATCAAAGAGAGCTTGAATCCGCCCTGAAGACAGATACAGGTATAATCGGAGTCAACAACAGGAACCTTGATACTCTTGAGATCGACCTAGGAGTATCCGAAGAACTGATTCCTGCAATCAAGAAAAAAAGGCCCGAACTGTTGGTTATAAGCGAGAGTGGCATACATGACAAGATTGATGTGAGGCGGGTCATGGACGCCGGAGCTGATGCAATACTTGTCGGAACATCGATAATAACGGGAGATATACTTGAGAAGACTAAAGAACTCGTAGGTTCAAGTTGAATAAGTCTTCTTCTCTTCAACAGGTCTTTTTCTACCGCTCTTGGCACGATAGTAACTAAGAGGGTGAGATATCTTTTCACACAAGTTGTCCTTTCCGAAGCAGTTTCCGTAAGTCTGCATAGTCGAACATGCAGGAGGAGTATACTTATCTCCACCGGATCCGAATATATGGTTGACCTGGTAACGAGTCTTGTCCTCCATAAAGTCTGGTGAATTTGCATAAAGCTTGACAATCTCCTCTCGCGTCATCCCAATACTTGCAAGAAAGGAGGTCAGAGCAAATCTTGCGGTATGAGGCAGGTTGATCCCTTTCTGAACATTTCCTATCAGGTAAGAGATACACGGAGGGAAACACTCTGATCTGACTTCTCCGAAACCTTCGACTTCGAACTTTGATTTAACCTCCTTTACCTCGGATCTAATATCATCCAGATACCTCTCAAGAGGAATGCAGATTTCTGAGGGTAGCTTCATAGGTAGCGAGCCTGCGATCTTTGCTCTTACAGCCTCCTGTATTAACCTTGATAACTCTTCCTTCGTCACCCTTACATATCCTTTGTCCATCACTCTATTGACGAGCTTCCATTTTGAATCCCTGATGCCGGTTGCAAGCTTCAAGTAGTCCGTGAAGTGTAGGTCGATCTTCGAATCATCACCTGTTGCATCCAGACAGAACTCTTTACCTATCCTTAAAATAAACTCATCCGGCATCTTAAGCATCCTTTGATGGGCCAGTTTGGCTTCGGCGAGTGCATATCTTCTTGTCAGATAATCATCGTTTAGGCACGAGATCAAAATCCTTGCAAATGGGTATGAAAGAAGCTCCATCACACGGTTCACCTCGTCAGATCTCCCTATATTTGGCTCCTCAATCTCACTTGATATGGCCTGGTAAACCCTTTCCCTTCCGCGTTCCCTTGCACTCTCATAGGCCCTGGACTCGATCAGATCGCCAAGGGAATACCTTGTCCGGACATACTCTGAAGCTTCCGAGAGGAATGGAAAGGATGAAAGATCAGCAATTTCCATAGTGTGCTCTTCCTCGGGTTGCATCAGGATCAAGTACCAACTATTGTATCCTTTGGTATTTAATCTGACTGTTTACTTCACCACATGTAACTGGAAAGAGGGTTCTTCCACGTTTCTATAATATCTTCCATTCCGACCTCGACAAGCCTTCTACCCCCGTCGGATATGAGAAGGTCTATGCCACCGGTCACACCGAGTCTGTAGACGGTTGATCCTTCCTTCTTAAATGCTTCCTCAAATAGAGAAGCATATTTATCCTCAACCTCGACGATCCACCTTGTGTTCGACTCGGAGAAGAG
>JAXHUQ010000157.1:0-2497 GCA_034189535.1 Halobacteriota archaeon
CTACGAACTGACCCTTCGGTTGAGATAACATAAGGTCCAATCTCTCATCAAATCTCATAACCCATTCACCCAACGAAAACTTTATATGTTGATAAAACCTTGATATATATGGGTAAAACCTGAAAAGCCAGTGTACCTTGAGGTGCACGCTCAAGTGCTTTCAGGTTCTGTTTTTCACCAAACATAATAAACCTCCTGTTCTAGTTCTACTAAGTCTATGAATTTGCCATCATTGTGCTCAAACTTTTGAAAACAAGCCCAGGCTAAAATATCTGCAAACTGTAAACCCGACCATGAATGCGAGTAACTGTGATAGACCGTTGCTCTGTTTATTGTCGATCTCTCGTTCAAGCATTTTAAGAAATAACTGTTGAAATCATCTCTTAAAATCTGTTTTCCTTTGGATTTATCTATTCTTACTTCTACATCAACATTATCAAGAATAATTTCTCTTGCAAGCTTTCCTGCAACATAATTGTATAATTTGTGCTTATTACCTCTTAGATATTCACTATACAATTTCTGCTTTTCAAGTATGATATATAGTACCCTTGCATTCTCAACTTCATTCAGTTTTTTCAGCATGTATCTTCTCAGTTCATCAGAGGATTTATTAGCCTTGATTTCAGATGCTTTGCTAAGCTCTTTTCTGAACTTGTGTCTCCTCATATTTTTTATTTTCCTATCAAGAAAGGAATAATCCTCCACCATCAGGGCAGAAAGTACTAGATATTTTGAACCACGCAAACCCAGATCCCCACTTTCGTCAATAAAGATATAAACCAATATTATCACACCTCAAAACCAATATCCTCAAGATTCTTCCTTATTTCATCCTCAAGCACCTTTGACTTCTCAAACTGCTCAGAAAGCTCTTCTGTAAGCTTCTTCATCTTCTCTTCAAAGGAAATTCCGTCATCTTCCTCCTCTTCTATTCCAACATAACGACCGGGTGTTAATATGTGGCTGTGCTTCCTGATCTCATCAAGTGTTGCCGATTTACAAAAACCAGGAATATCTTCATACTCTTTACCTTCGCCCTCATCCCTCCATGCGTGATAGGTGGATGCGATCTTTTCTATCTCCTCGTCTGTAAGCTCCCTGTGCCTTCTATCCACCAGAACACCCATCTTTCGGCAATCGATGAAGAGAACCTCTCCGCTTCTGTCTCTGAACTTGTGGTTCTTCTTATCACGGGCAGTAAACCAGAGACATGCAGGGATCATCGTGTTGTAGAACAATTGTCCGGGAAGGGCAATCATGCAATCGATAAGGTCAGATTCTACGATGTTCTTTCGTATCGCTCCTTCTCCGCCAGTGTTGGAACTCATTGAACCATTGGCAAGCACAAAACCTGCAATTCCCGTGGGTCTTAAGTGATAAATGAAATGCGAAACCCAGGCAAAATTAGCATTGCCTGTAGGTGGAATGCCATATTTCCATCTAAGATCATCACGGAGTAGCTGCCCATTCCAATCACTATCATTAAAAGGGGGATTTGCAAGTAAAAAATCAGCCTTCAAATCCTTATGTATATCATCATGGAAACTATCGCCCCATACTATACCTGAGGATTCTATGTTTCTTATCGCAAGATTCATCTTACATAATCGCCATGTCGTTTGATTTGACTCCTGACCAAGAACATGGATATCATCGAGTCTGCCACCATGTACCTCTATGAACTTTTCACTCTGAACAAACATCCCACCCGAACCACAGCAAGGATCAAAGACCCTGCCCCTGTACGGCTCGATCATCTCCACGAGTAATTTTACGATACATCTCGGAGTATAGAACTGCCCTCCCTTCTTTCCTTCTGCATCTGCAAACTGTCCCAGGAAATACTCATATACCCTACCAAGAATATCCTGACTTCTGCTTTCAGTATCACCAAGTGAGATCGATCCGATCAAGTCGATCAGTTCTCCAAGCCTCTGCTTGTCGAGAGCCTCTCTTCCATAATCCTTAGGAAGAACTCCTCTAAGCGATGAATTATCCCTCTCAATGGCGTACATCGCATCATCAATCAGTTTTCCAATCCCTGGTTTCTTTGCGTTATTTTGGAGATAATCCCAACGTGCCTCTGGAGGGACCCAAAAAATATTCCTCATTTTGTATTCATCAGTATCCTCAGGATCGGCTAAACCTTCAGGATCATCTTTTAGCTCGTTATAAAGTTCAATAAAAGCATCAGAGATATACTTCAAAAAAATTAATCCAAGAACAACATGCTTGTACTCCGCAGCATCCATGTTGCTTCTGAGTTTATCTGCTGCCTGCCAGAGTTTCTCCTCAAAACCGATATTTGCACCGTTCGATATTTTCTTTTTGGCCATCTAAGTCCCCCGTGACCGGGTTTTATAAAACATATTACAATAGAGAACTTCGAAAAACCCCAACCAATACTTAATACAGTGAACTATATCGTATCCCATTGACACCTATAATACATGGAATCCTTAACTGATTTTGCACTTCGTGAAGAGTACAAAAG
>JAXHUQ010000158.1:0-2492 GCA_034189535.1 Halobacteriota archaeon
AACGAAGGAATTGAGAGATATAATGAAAGTCTTGAGTACTACAAAGAAGAGATGATGGTTACTGAGGAGATGCCGGATGGGCCTCCTCTCAGATATCCTGGATTTGAACCCTCGATATTAGCTATCTTCCTTGCTTTGTTATATATTTTCGGGAGGATAGGACCGATTCTTTCTATTGCTCTCGGATTCGATCTCGTATCTGGTGAGAAAGAGAGGGGTTCTCTTAAATCGCTTCTTTCTCATCCGGTTTATAGAGACGAAGTGATAAACGGTAAGGCGATAGGCGGTATAAGCGCCATTGTAGTTGCGATGCTGATTGTTACTTCGCTTTCTATCGGTTTTCTGATGATGTCAGGAATAGTTCCGGATAGTGACGAATTGCTAAGGATACTGATATTCATGGGAGTGTCTCTCCTTTTGATGCTATCGTATTTCTCCGTTTCACTGATGTCGTCCACGGTTGCAAAGAACAGCACAAGGGCGATATTATATGCAATAATTGTATTTTTTGTACTCTCTTATCTTGTTCCAATGGCCGGTTTTTTTGTCTCACAGCAGATAGCGGGAGATAGACCGGAACATCCGGCAGCCACCATGGTTTTTCAAGTAGAAGATTTTAATGAGTCGTCGGAAGGCGCTTTAAATAAACCGCCGGAAATTGATATAGAAGAGCTTGAGCGGTATGAAAGAGAGATGCAAGAATATTATGAAGAAACCCAGAGGATACAGGATGTATTCTCAGCACTGGACCCATCGTCAAGTTATCAAAAAGTTTCTCATAGTCTTATCGAGCCAGAGAATGATCAAAGTTATGGATTTTATGGAGGATACATGTATGGGGAGGGTTTGATAGAAGAAGAGATTACAATAACTGAGTCTTTGCAAGAATCGTGGTCCGGTCTTGTTACGTTGGTGATCTTCCCTATTGCAATGTTTGCTATTGCTTATATAAGATTCATGAGGATGGATTTGAGGTGAAAGAATGTTAAAATTGTGGGAAAAAATATTACCGATTTTTTGCACCTCAATTTTGCTTTTCACAGCCCCGTTTGCCCATGCAGACAATCTAGGTATAGAGTGTGACTATCCCGGACAACTTGCAGAAGCAGGTGACACACTAGAATTTGATCTTAGAATAACAAATTACGCAAACACCTCAGGGACATATAATTTGAGGTATTCGATGAGCAACGGTGACGACTGGATAATCAATTTCAAGGACGGTGAAGATGACGTGTCCAAGGTCTATATCTCCGCATGGTCTGCAAGAGATGTAACCCTCTCTGTAGAGACGCCGGGAGATGCCGATATTGGAGAGTATCCTATATACGTCAGGGTTGGAAATCAAAAGTTGAGTCTATACGTTGAGATCACGAAGACATATAAAGATGAGAAGGGTTCACTGAACCTGAAGGTCACAAACCGCGATGGTGACAACATTAAAGGGGCGGTTGTAAATATATTTGAGAAAGAAGATTTGATCAATTCCGCAAAGACTACATCAGAAGGGAAGATTAGTCTTGAGTTACCAAAGGGTGAGTACAATTTAGAGGTATCAAAGGAAGGATACCATCCGGAAGAGATTGGAGATACCAAGATAAAGATAGGCAGGGTGACTGACCTAGGAATCATCTCCCTCGAACAAAAGGACTATTTTGCCGAAGTATCAAGTATTGTACCTTCTAAAACGGCAAACATTGGCGAGACCCCAATGTTCCAAGTATCGATTCATAACATAGGCAAGATGGATGACACCTACAATCTTAATGTGAAGGACCTACCTGATGGTTGGTACGCAAGATTCAAAGAGAGTGAAGGGAATAGCAATGATATATCTACAATATTCATCCCATCCGGGGGTGAAAAGAAATTATTTATTGAATTTGTACCGCCGTATGATGTAGAGGTCGGGAAGTACTCCTTTGTTGCAATTGTCACATCTTCAAATGAGGAGTATCAACTAAGTCTTAACTTGAGCCTTAGGGGAAGTTACTTGATCTCGCTTTATCCTGAGAAACTAATGTACAACGTCTACAAAGGGGACACGATATCAACTGATCTTCGGGTTGCAAACTCTGGTCTTGGTGGAACAATTACACTGATCAAGCCTGAAATAAGTGCACCTGAAGGCTGGAGCGCAAGGGTGAACCCAAAGGAAGTTACAAGTTTGGGTCCGGGAGAAAGTATGGTATTTCAGATCAAGATAACGCCACCTGTAGATATTGCATCAGATGACTATAGAGTGACCGTAAATGTGAAATCGGACCAACTGGAGGAGAGTGTTGATTACCGAATTGCAGTAAGTGATACGTCAAATATTCCTATGTATGGTCTTTTGATCGTGATCGCAGCACTTGTATCACTCTTTTTGATGTTTAAAAAGTACGGGCGAAGGTGATGTGAAAGTCAAATAACCATTAAAAGACTACAGAACCCGTAACCACAAAGTAGATCTAAAATATCGGTAATACTATGGTCTAAGATATTTGGGA
>JAXHUQ010000159.1:0-2454 GCA_034189535.1 Halobacteriota archaeon
ATGCCTGCCTGGATTATTGGGTACTTTACCCCAACTAATTCGGTAAATCTAGTTTTTATCATGGTTTATCATTCGGAATTATCATGAATCCCACGATAAGATTTTCGGTTTTAAACGATAACACCTAAAGAAAGAAAATAAAAAAAAGAAAAAAAAGAGATTGATTGGCTTACTGTGGATATTTGGTAGCCAACATCTTGAGCCGTTCTTCTGCCTCTTTCATTGTGCGCGTAACAAGCTCTTCAGCAGTTGGCATATCATTAATCCTTTGTGCACATTCTCCACCGGTGTAGAGCGCCTTGTCCGCATCTCCGGCGAAGGTTGCAGCAAAACCTTTCATCTCAGCCATAAGTACCCTTGATGGGACAGAAGTGATCGTATCAGGTACACCGGTGAATGTTCCCGGAGCATACTGGATCGTCTCTTCGCACATCTTCTCGGATACAGGTGTCTTCAGGTACCTTGCTGGTCCTACGATACCTCTGGCCCTCAGTGTGCATCTGTCACCAAGCTCGACAACCTTGGCTTTCCACATGTCTGCAAACTCACACTCCTGTGTTGCGAGGAACCTTGTACCCATCTGGACACCGTCAGCACCCAATGCTAATGCGGCTGCAAGTGTTTTACCGTCACAGAACCCGCCTGCTGCAACTATTGGAACATCTGGGAACTCTTCACAGATGGCAGGAAGCAATGTCATCGATGAGATTGGCTCCCATGGACCATGGAATCCACCTTCTTGTCCAGAAGCAACAATGAAATCAACACCGGCTTTAACAGATCTCTTGGCATGCTTGACTGAAGGAACAACCTGACCCCATATCATACCTTTGTCTTTCACAAGAGGTGCTATCTTGACCGGATCACCAGCAGAAGTAATCACAACCTTTCCACGTTCTTCGATCTCTTTACTCTCTTCCCTCACCTCTATCAATGCTTCAATCAGCTTAATTGCCATACCACGCATCTCTTCAGAGACCATAATATTAGATCCCCATACACCCTTCTTCTCTCTGGTACGCTCAGCCGTTGCGCGGTAAACCAGTTTGTATACATCAATTGGGCTCTCTGCATCTTTTGCACCCGGTGTACTCTCAACGAAGATCTTGTACATATCCGGTGCAATCAACTGGCTCGTTATACCACTTGTACTAATAAGTCCTATAGCTCCAGCATTTGCTGCCGCCGAACACAGCAGATTCGTACTGAAAGGCCCCATTCCTGCTTGAATTATTGGGTTCTTGATCCCCACTAGTTCTGTAAATCTTGTTTTAATCATGGTTTATCAACTTTTTTCTTAATATTACTTGGTAGATAAGGCTTTCGGTTTTTTTAGAACTGGTTGGAAAAGTTTAGTATTCTGAGAAAAGGTTATCACGCGGCTATTTTGTGAACACCACCGGATTTGTTTTACCACCAAAAAGGAAATCCTTATATATTGAAAATTTAGTCTTATTCCTATAGAAACCATGGAGAGGTAGAAGACAATGGGAATATTAGATGGTAAAGTTGCAATAGTTACCGGAGCAGGAAGAGGAATTGGCAGAGGAGAGGCTTTGGAACTCGCCAAGGAAGGTGCTAAGGTAGTTGTCAACGATTTTGGTGGAAAATGGGATGGATCAGGTGAAGCAAAGGGACCAGCCGATGAAGTTGTCGATGAGATAAAAGCAATGGGCGGCGATGCGGTAGCCAACTACGGAAATGTTGCAAGTTTTGAAGATGCAAAAGCCATGATTGACCAGGCAGTCGAAGCATTCGGTCATCTGAACATTGTTGTAAACAACGCAGGCATCCTTAGGGACAAAATGATATTCAACATGACCGAGCAAGAGTTTGATTCGGTTATAGGCGTTCACCTAAAAGGTACATTCAACCTTACAAGACATGCATGTGCTTACTGGAGAGAACAGCACAAGGCAGGTAACGTATTGAACGGAAGGATAATAAATACCACATCAGATGCGGGTCTTATCGGAAACCCAGGACAAGCGAACTATGGATCAGCAAAGGCAGGTATTGCTGCAATGACCATAATTGTGTCAAGGGATATGAAGAAGTATGGTGTTACCGCAAACGCAGTATGCCCAATGGCAAGGACAAGGCTCACTGTTGATGCCACTCCAAAGACCGCAGCTGTTATGGGAAAGGCGCCTGAAGAAGGATCTTTCGATGGTTTTGGTCCTGAGCATATTGCACCGGTCGTAGCATTCCTAGCATCTGATGCGGCTCAGAAAGTTGCAGAGCAGGTATTCCATATAGTTGGCCCAAGAATCGAGATGTATTCCGGATGGGGTCCGGTAAAAGGCAAGTCCATCTCGAAGAAGGGTGAAGCTTGGACAGCAAGCGAGATCATCGCCCAAGCAAAAGAAGGCCTTGGTCTTAAAGTAAAAGCATAAATCAAATAACCAAAACATTGGGCTAACCCCCAATGTTCTCTTTTCTATTTATAATGCT
>JAXHUQ010000016.1:0-24191 GCA_034189535.1 Halobacteriota archaeon
AGTATGATATTTACCTGAAGGATTATGAAGGGAGCTATATCAGGTTGGTCAAGCGTACGGCAAGTGGAGATTCGGATACAACATTAAAATCTTGGTCGCAAGATGATACGGCTATCGTTCCCGCTCGAGGATATTATCTGTGGGCAAGTAGTAGTGATAAAGAATTTCCCGATTCAATCGGAGCCGATGCGAAGACAGGTGGGACTATAGCTCCAAATAATGCTGTTGCACTGAGAAAGGGAGTTGAGGACAATGGAGAGATTATTGACGCGGTTGGTTGGGGAACTGCCACTAATGCGCTAGTGGAAGGATCAGCTTATCCGACCAATCCTGTGAATAATCAAAGCATCCAGAGAAGAGTCAATGCCACCACATATGAAGACGGAATGCATGGTCCTGCCTGGGATTCGGATGAAAACAGCTTGGACTTCTTCATTCACTCGTCAGATCCTAATAACATTGGTAGCGAGCAGATACCACCACTACCGGAGTTTAGCACAGTAGTTATGCTATCCTCAGGCTTATTATCGCTTTTAGCTTACGCGAGAAGGGCAAACCAAAAAAATAAAAAGAATTGACTTGCTCTTTAGAGCAAGCGTACGGCCATACGTTTGACGTGTGGATATTGATCGAGCCAGTCAAGCTTCTCGATCGTTTCATCAAGCGGTGGCATATTCTCTTTTTCTACCCTTGAATAGAGCCTTGCACCGTTTATTGCCAGTCCAAAGTTGATCTTATCACCTTTAAATAGTTTAATCCCGTCCTTTGCCTCTTTTACGGTCATTGTGATCGTCGTGATGCTAGGATCAGACAAAATACCGTCACTTACTTCGCTCTCTTCAAGGACCCCTTCGTGACTTACCACATAAAAAGTCTTCAGGAGATCGCCGTTATTCTTTGTTATAACGATCTTGACTACCGGGATCTCGGCGTCATCCATATTTTTATAAAGGAATCCCATCTTCCTTCCATCACTCTCAAGGGATTCAATACTGGTCTCCAGTGCAGCCAACTCCTTCCCATCGTCAGCTCTACCCCAACCTCTGAAGGACCCGAAACGTCCGGCTGCCAAAGCGGGAGCCGGAGCAATCACAACAGTAAGCATAGATACCAAAACCAATAGCCCAATGATCTTATTAATGCGCATAATCTCACCTGATTTTTTATAGACAGATGATACTACCTACTGAACCATAAGGTTTATGGATAATAAGGTTGTCTACTTCTAAGTTATGATAACTTCAACTGTGGTGAGTGCAACTTCAAGCATGGGAAGCGTTCTACCGCTTGAAGTAGGCGGTGTCCTTGCGACGATCTCACTGATATTTTTCCTCTCTATGACAGAACTACTCTCTGATTCTGATTGGTGGGATAATTGGGTATCCAGCACACTCAGAATGGGAACGGCCCCTTTTATTGTTGTATTCTTGGGAGTCGTGATATTTAAAGTTATTGTGGTTTTATAAGCTCACTTCTTTTTTAAGAGTTATGCTGGTAGATAAGGTATAAATCCGAAGAGAAATACGTTAACTGTTCCATGTATTGCAATCACTAGTGGTAGGCTACGAGTTCTCTGGAATAGATAACCAAGGATAACTCCTACAACCATTGTGAAGATGATCTCGGAAATTAAACCATACCCTGAATGCATAATCCCAAAGATAAATGACGTAATTATGAGTCCCATCCTTCCATCTGTAGCTCCTTCGAGTCTTGTTTGAAGTATCGATCGGAAGATGAGTTCCTCTATCGCGCCGACAAATACGAACATGATTATGATTAGGACAGTGATGTTTGCGATACTCGGGCTCATTAGAAGGAGGGGGGGATCGATTATCCAGTATTCAATGAAGGCCATAAAAAAGCCTATAAGGACTGCAACGGGCATATACAAGAATATGTGCCGGGTTGTAAAGCCGATCTCTTCAAGCGTCATACCTTGATTCCGGATCAATATATAGATGGATATGAATAGCGGACTGTAGATCAAGGGGTACCAATACAGCGTAATGGTGAAGAAGATCGGCATAGCTACATTGATAATTCTCAGCTGTAAGAGTAACAGTAGGGACTGAATGAGTTGCTTTTTGATTCTGTCTGAATCCCCCCTAAGATTCTCTTCACCTTCAAATTTTTTCAAATTATCAGTGATTTCTGCCGCTGAATAGATCAGATCAAATGTTTTTTCCGATGAACCCAAGTGTACCAAGGAATCAATCTTTTCATATATTTTTTCACGATCTGATAATATCCTCTTCCTTAAAATTGACGTATCGCTATTCCTCATAGCAACTATCAAAAATATCAGTGCGTTAAGGTTTATGGCATGTAGCATGATCCCCGTGCTCAAAGCCTGAAAATATATCAGCAGCTCTCCTATTATGATCATGGCAAGAGATGGCAATACTAACATCAAATCTGAATTCAAGCTTTTTGTTAGATCAACACTGTTAAAAAGGCGCATGCTTTATTTACCTGCCATATTACAGTTCTTTTGGATCTGGCATTATCTCTAGCTCTTCTTCAATCCTTTCCAGCTCTTCTTTTAAAGATTCAACCTCTTCATCCAGTCCGCCGTCTTTCATCTTCTGTATCTCATCTGTGGTATAAATACCCTTTAATCTGTCGGATTCCAGAATTATATCATATCTTCCAGAATTAATCAATTTTCGTAGCGATATCAGGTATTCCACGGCATCATCCGGTTCAGTATTCGTGATTCTTCCTATCCTGGATATAAATGGTATCACGCAGGTAATCCTCAGATTTATTGATGCTCCGTCTTCACCAAAGGTGATCCTGGCCGTACTCCTCTTCCCTAACTCGTTTAAAGATTCCAACCACGCGACATTTGACTCTGAAACCTCTTTAAAGAGTACGGGGTTATCCAAATAGTGTGCAAGCCGGTCCTGAGAGTAACGATAATAATCGAGCAATTTATAGACCGGTTCCTCTCCGATCTTTTCACTCTTCAAAAAATTGTAGAGCTCTTCTGCACTTTGTTGATCATAGGGGTTCGGAAATCTAAGTTCAGGGTGGTAAAGGGCATCCAGTCCGGTCTTTATTACCTCGCGAGAGGGTGTAAACTGTGAAAAATCCCTCATAAGTTCCGCGATCTTCGTATTATACTCCTCTAAAAGTCCTCTCTGAAGCGCAATATCCTCTTCATCCACGTCAGGGTAATCTACCAATCCCTCAAGCCTTGAAATCTCATTTTTGATGGCTTTTTCACGTTCTTTTAGTATATTGTACTCTCTTCTGTAATATTCGATTAGGCTCTTCTTCTTTTCCCTCAGGGAAGCAAGCGGCTCGAATACTTTGATAGCATCTTTTGCAGACGTAAACCTCCATTTCTTAAGAAAACTCAATACTAGATCGAAATTTTCAATATCTTCAGGGGATAGCTCTTTCGAATTTTGAATCTTTCTTGCAATCTTGTCAAGCTGTTTTACAAGCTCTACTCGGTATACATATTTGTTGGGCTTCCCATCGAATTCAGCAATAGCGGAGTTTATCTTACCAAAAATACTCTCTAACTCAACCAGTCTCCCCTCACCGACGGCTTCTATCTCTCTTTTTATCCCATATATCCCTTCAACATCCATAAATCAACTCTTCTGTATCTCTCTACGGAGATCACCCATCTTTGCTACCCTTTCTGCAAATGCGTTATGTTTGTGAATGCTCTCTTCGTTGATCTGCTTGATTGTGATCACCGCTTCATCCGGAAGGTCTTCAAAATCAGTCACTATCTTCTTTGCCATTATCCTAACACAGTCTTCTACAAAAGCAGGATTTCTATGGGCATTTTCAACAACATAAGCCTCATCCATCCGCTTTAAAAGTTCAAATGTTTCAGAACTCATTGATTCGTGAATTACCTTGATAATCTTGTCTAGAGATACCTCATACCCATCCTGGACGTCTATCGATATGTAGCCCCTCCCCCGCTGATTATGTGTCGCCATAGGCACTCGTTTAACGAAAATTTCTATCCGATCGTCATCAACACCCAGTTTTTTAAGTTCTTCAATCGCCTTATCCTGCATTATCTGTTGAGCACATGGGCATGTTGTCATTCCGGTCACCTCCGCACCGATCATCTTCCTGACAGATCCGTTTCTTTTGGCCCTGGCTTCAGCAAATATGTCGACGACCTCTTGACAATGCATCTTGCTTACCGGTGTCTTACGTTTTATAACGTACTCACTCTTCATCCACACCTCTGCATCTGAGGCATACTCGTGCCGATCAAGAAGCCTCTTAACAACTTCCGAACAGAGCTCCTCAATCTCATAAACCGGAGATTCAATCGCCTCCTCGAGCACCTCATCTATTGCTTCGAAATTTCGTGAGAGATTGGCCCCTTTAATGTTTGCAGGGAGGTCTACAAATATGTCAAATGATGATATTAACACAATCGGCCGCTTTTTGCTTCTTGCAACCTCCACCAGCTTCTTCACATCGGTAACACCAACCCGAGTCAGGTTGATCTGAATATCAGGATTATCTGATTGTACATCTGAAAGAACCATAATCATCAGCCTTAAAAATCGTAAGAAATATCTATTCCTTTCCTTTATTCCTTTACTCTGCCTACGATCTTATTTATAACTTCCTTTTTATAATCCTTGATTCTGTGTTACACCAAAGTATTTAATATAACACCTTCCAAACTAGCCTCTAATGCACGAAATGTCAAAGAGGGCGGAACTATGCGCTGGTGTCATCAAGGAACAGAAAAAGGCTCTCATCGTCTCACACATAGACGCTGACGGACTGACCTCGGCCGCTATAACCTGTAAAGCACTTGAGAGGGCCGGCATGGAATCGGAGGTAAAATTTCTTAAGCAACTGGATCTCTCTGCCCTAGAGGATATCGCCAACCAGGGTATCGATCTTGTAATATTCACCGATCTTGGTAGTGGAATTGCCGGAACAATATCGGAATATCAGTTCACTCCGGTTATAGTGGACCACCATCAGGTAAACGGTGTTGCCAAGTATCATCTCAATCCACACCTCTTCGGCATCAACGGTAGCTATGAACTCAGCGGAGCTGGGGCAGCATTCATTCTTGCCCAGGCATTGGGAGAGAACAAAGATCTTGCAGATCTTGCGATAGTCGGCGCAGTCGGAGATCTACAGGCGAGAAGAGATGGCAAACTCGCCGGTATGAATCGTGAAATTTTGAAAATAGGAGAGGAAGCCGGTGTACTACACTCTGAAAAAGATGTGACATTCTTTGGAAAACAGACAAGACCGATTTACATGTTACTCCAATACTCAAATGATCCATATATACCTGGAATAACAGGAAATGAACAGGCTTCAGTAGGTTTTTTACGGCGGATCGGAATAGAGCTGAAGAGAGGTGACTGGAGGAGATGGATAGATCTATCACTTGAAGAGAAGCAGAAGATCGTCTCAAATCTGATCCAACATTGCCTTTCAAAAGGTGTCTCACAGCAAGGAATCGGACGGTTGGTGGGGGAGGTTTACACGCTGGTAAGAGAAGAAGAAGGCCTCGAGATGAGAGATGCCTCAGAGTATTCCACTTTACTCAATGCGACTGCAAGATATGACTTCTCGGATGTGGGGCTTGCCGTCTGCATGGGTGATAGGGATGATGCTTACAAACGTGCACGGTCTCTATTACTTGAGCACAGGAGAAACCTGGTACAGGGTCTTGAACTCGTCAAGTCGCTGGGTGTCACAACCCTTGATAATATTCAGTACTTTTATGCAGGAGACAAGATAAGGGAGACGATAGTCGGGATAATCGCCGGAATGAGCATGAGTGTATACAGTAAAAGTGTGCCAATAATTGGCATAGTCGACGCAGAGGACGGAATTAAAGTATCTTCACGAGGGACTCAGAATCTGGTTCGAAGGGGTTTGAATCTTGGTGTCGCAATTTCAGAATCTGCCGCGATAGTTGGGGGTATTGGTGGAGGGCACGATATAGCCGCCGGAGCAACAATTCCAAAAGAGTCTATGGATGAGTTCATCTCGCTTTTTAATGAAAAGATCGGTATGCAGATAGGATGATAAGGGAGATCCTCAATAAGATAAAGTGGACTGATAAACTTGAGAATTACGAGATCGAATTTCTTCATCGAGGCCTACCCGGAGATAGAAAGGTTATTGCCTGTGAGAGGATAACTGATATCAGGAGAGGCTTCTTTTACTATCAAAATGGTATTGAAGTCGCCATCCCGTATCATCGTGTGAGGGCGATCAGAAAGAAGGGTGGAGAGGTAATCTGGGAAAAGAGGCCATGAGCTATCTATTTTCCACTAATTTCAAGAGCGATAAATTAATATATTTTGAGGCCATTCAATTGTTAGGATAAATTATTATAATAGATGTAAAAACGCTATATAATGTCTATAACGTGAAGCAGGAGGGTGAAGATGGCTAAACTGAGGAATAGGATATTGGGTGGACTGCTCATGGCAGTCGGTGTTGTAGTGCTGCTATTGTATGGTCTGATTCCACTTTTAAGATGGGCAATATTTGATCTGTTGATTGAGTTTATGGGAACATCCGGGCTTATCAACCTTATAATCTGGATTGTATGGCTCGTCCTTGGTGGTATAGGTCTTCTCGTTGGGTTGATCTTGTTTATGAGAGATTGATCTGATAATTAATAAATAACAAATCAAAAAAACAACCTGAAAGGGGCCGTCTCAACAATGGGCCCCAGTATATCTTTTATTGGGATTATTCAGTATCTTAACACAGCGGCTATCCCACCGAATGCGCGGTATATCTGGGAGCCTTCTTCAAAATCGGTTGATACCATAACTACTTCGGCACCAGTGCGCTCTGCAAGCTCCGAGAATTCCATAACTATGTCCGACTCTTCTTCTACTATTAAGCCGGAGCCACACTTTGGACAGTTACTCAAATCAAGATTCTCAAAGTCGAGATCTTTGAATGTTTCATCGCGCTCGTAGTCACAGTTTGTACAACCGATCTTTGCCCTTGTACGCCGAAGATCCTCTGATATGAGAAGGATGTCAACAGCGCCATCTTGTAGCTTTCTTCTGACTTCCTCTTCTCCATAGGCCGCAAGATTCGAGTTGACCAGTTCACGCATGAACTTTGATGTCGCACGTTTCTCCTTCATGAGGTCTATCTCATAGAGTTTCTCTCCTGCCTTATCAACAAGCTCACTCAAACCGGATTCATCGGTGTAAGAGACATCGAATGCTCCAAGTAGTTTCTTGCGAAGTTCATGATGAAGGTACTCTCCCTTGATGAACTCTTCCTTGGTCGGACTAGGCCCTCCAATGATGACGCCTTGCAACACCTTGTGATCGATAGGTACGAGGACATCGTTCACATGAGATGCAATTCTGTTATAAAAATCCTCAATTGCAATCTCTCTGAGCCTCTCAAAACGCCTCTGGGACTGTCCACCTCTGCCGTGCTTTCCGGGTACTGATGAAGTCATATGTTTCAGCACCTCTATACGTTTTCCGACAAGTAGGCCAACAGTAGCCTCTCTTTTATCAAGAACAAGAAGCCCGTAAGTCTTCTTCTCCGAGAGCATATCCTCAAGTGGTTCAAGGAAGAATCTGGAATCGCAATGATATTTGTATATATTTATTGGCTGTGGTGGTTCAATTATCGTTGTCTCCATGTTTGTCTTGTCACCACCAACATCAACCGCACCACAGAATAGAACAATCCCATTCTCAGGAGGCTTTCTCATATACTTCAAACGAGATAATATGGAATCGAGTGCGCTCTGAACGTTAGTTCTCGTCGATTTGCTCTTTATATTCGATGCCTGACCATGTTCATCTCTCAACTGCGCCACTACATCGGAGATCTGCTTATCCGGAGGGATATATAGAGATATAAGCTCAGTCCCCCTACCACTCTTATCCCTAAGCAATTCCAGGCTTCTTCTGAACTCATATTTATCTGTCTCATTCATAAAATTAATCCTCGGTCGAGATAGGTCTCAGACCCTTCATACTTAATTGCTTTATCTTAATATATGTTGCCATATAAATTGGTTTTGATGAAGGCGATCGATGTTACGGAAAAGAGAATAATCGAGCTTGTTAGCAGATCGTTTGGCAAGGGAGAGGGTGTATTGATCGGAGCAGGAGAGGATGACTGCGCAGTGATAGATATCGGGGGATCTTCGCTTGTACTTACGACAGACATGCTTCACAAGAAGACCGATTTTCCTGATATGATGACAGCAGCTCAGATAGGTTGGATGAGTGTGGCAGTAAACCTCAGTGATATCGCTTCAATGGGTGCAAGACCTGTTGCACTACTAGTCTCGATCGGCCTTCCGGGTTCTACCGAACTGGACTTTGTAAAAGAGCTAGGTAAGGGAATGAACGGGTGCGCTTCAAAGTACAACGTGGGCATAGTCGGTGGCGATATCGATTCCCACGATGAACTCACCATCTGCGGAAGTGCTATCGGAACTGCTTCAAAGAATGGTATCGTCAGAAGGAGAGGTGCAGTTGAGGGCGAGATCCTCTGTGTAACTGGGTCCTTGGGTGGTGCTGCCGCAGGGCTCAGGATAGCTCTTGGTGAATCGAATGTCCCTGACAGCATCGAGGCATCTTTATTGAAATCTCTATTTGAGCCGGAACCAAGAATTAATGAGGGGCTTGTTCTTTCAGGATTTGCGACCTCGATGACAGATATAAGTGATTCTCTTGCTATCTCTTTACATGAAATTTCTAATGCTAGCGGAGTCGGTTTTCTAATTGATGAAGAGAAGATACCGATAGCTAAAGGGGTGAAGGATACATTTGAAGACCCACTGGAAATGTCAATCTACGGATGTGGGGATTTTGAACTACTCTTCACGATAAAAAGGGAGGACGCGGCACCAGTATTAAAAAAAGTGCCATGTAATGTGATCGGTGAAGTCACATCCGGCGGTATAGCTCTCAAGGGGTCAGGTGAGCAGGTCGGGTTTAGGGGATATAGTCACTTTAAATAACATTTATATATATGATAATATCCCTTCAGGTATAGAAGGGTTTGATCATGTATAACGAGGGAAGAAAAATTCTTTTGACTTCACCCGTCGGGTGGTGGCAGCGAAGTGGATGGGGGACATCAATCGACGTCCCTGCGCCGATATACGGCCTGGATTTTCTCTCTGAGAACATCTCAACACCACATAAACTTTTGCAGTTTCCAACATGGGAAGAGTATGCCAATCACCTGAAGAGTGGCGGATTTACTGATTTAGGTATCTCATTTCTCATAAACCACACAGATATCGTGGAAGAGATGATCCATCTCGCAAGGGAGATCTCTGATGTAAGGATCGTCGGAGGTGGTCATGGGACATTTAACATGAAACCTGTAAATGATCTATTCGACGGTATTTGTACGGGTTGGGGTGTAGAATGGTTGAGAGAGTGGTTGAATGAGCCGGTCAATTCTGGTCCATATAGAATTCCAATATCGGATATGGAATTTGGTTTCGGACCGGTAAGGACAACTGTTGGATCGATTGTAGGAACTGCTGGCTGCACTGTGGGATGTGAATTCTGCCAGATAACAGAGGAGTATGAAAGACCCCGAAAGCTTGCTACACCATCACAGGCAGTAGCACATATGAAAGAGAACGAGAGGCGCTTTTACTTCTTCCAGGATGATAACTTCTTTTTGCACAGGAGATGGATCGAGGAGTTCTTCTCTGAGCGAAGAGCGCAGGGACTCGTGACACCATGGCTCACATGGGGTGGAACAGAACTTCTTAAAAAGTACGAGATACCTCACCTAGTAGAAAATGGTTTTACAGGGGTGTACATAGGTTATGAGAGGAGTGATCTGAAAAAGTCATCATCAGCCGAAGAGGTTACTCAGGAGTTGATAGATAACGACGTCCTCATCTTAGGCTCATTCATACTCGGTTGGGAAGATCAAAGAAAGGAAGATATTGAAGCGGAGATAGAATGGGCAAAAAGTCTCAACTGTGATCTCTACTACTTTGCCTGCTACGTCCCGTTACCCAACACAAAAAATTGGCCAAGATTCAAGGATCGTATAGTGGAAAGCGATCCGAGTAAATGGGGAACAGGAGAAAATATGGTATGGGTTCACCCGAATATCGAGAGGGAATGGATTGAAAGTAAGATAAAAGAAGCCTACGAGAGGGTGAATTCCAATTTCATGAGGATCGCAAAGATAGTTGCCAAGTCTCAGATGAAGGTGAGAAAGTCGAGTTCAAAGGAGACCCCAAGACTTCTTCAAGAGGGAATCCAGTAAAAATTGTTCTGCTCTCGGATCTTCTTTAACTGTCTTGATCACCCTCTTTACAGGGGTCTGAAGGGCACTACTCAGTTTGCCCATCTTTACAGATCTGTCAAGATCGGATCCCATCTCACTCATCCAAGCATCCTCGTAACCAGATAGGAATTCTTTGCTGAAATCACCCTCGGAGACTGCCTTTTTCGCCCAGTCGCTGCTGATCACCCCGCCTGCCATTGCGTAGTATATTCCCTCACCCGAGGTAGTCATTGCATGCCCTGCGGCTTCTCCTATCAGCATCGCACCGTTGAAGTAAGTCTTTGAAGAGGTCCCATAACAAGTAATCCTGCCACCCTGATTCATGAGTATCTTGCCACCCTCCAGTTTCTTACTTGCCACCGGGTGGCTTGTTATAAATTTATTCAACCGCTCCTTTAGTCGGAGGTTATCATCTCTTACCTCAGAAACCAAAGCACCGACCCCTACAGTCACTATCTCTCTTTTGGGAAATATCCATGCATAAGCACTTTTTGAGATATTTTCTCCAAAGTATATCTCGATCCTATCACCAATCCGCTCATCGATCAGATCCGACGTGAGTCTGATATGGCACGAAGACCAAAGGGAGATTCTCTCCGGGTTGTCAACAAACACTCCCAATTTTCGCCTCACAGTAGAGGTATTTCCATCAGCGCCAATTACTATGTCCGCCTCGATCCTCTCAATCTCACCACCACTCTTTACAACAACACCCTTCACAAAGTTATCTTCGATGGTAAGATCGACAACCTTGGAGTTCTCCCTGACCTCTGCTCCTGCTTCTTTTGCATCCCGAACCAGCATTGAGTCAAATTTGCCCCTGCAGACAAATGCACCTAGCCGCTCGGAGTCATCAAGTGTTACCGAGTCATCGTCAAGTGTTATCGTTATCCCGCTATAATATCTATCAACTATCTCTTCAGGAGGATCGAATCTGTCCAAGACCTTCTTTGTTAGGCCTCCGGCACATGGCTTATCCCTGTTAAAGTTCTTCTTCTCGAGAAGTAGCGTCTTAAGTCCATTCGCAGCGCACCTTCTGGCCGCAATTGAACCACCGGGCCCCCCTCCAACGACGATGACATCGAATTTCATTGTTATTTAGAAATTACTCTCCTGTATTAAGTTTATTTTGGTATTATCAGGGCGTTCTTCCGAAGTTCGTCCAAGCATATTCAAAATTTTCCCTAACCCACCTTATGCATTCTTCATTCTCTGTAACCAAAAGAGCATCATGTCCGGGAACTCCTTTCTGGGTTCTAAAACCGAATAGGCAGTACTTGTCATCGACGATAAATGCTCCAAGGGACTGCCCAACCTCACCGGTCACCCTCAATTCCATGTTGATAAATTTTAGAGCCATCCCTATAAATGACATCTCTCTTCCGAAATCATCTTCAGAGAAGAGACCTTTCAATTTTGGTCTATGTCTTACTACACCGATCAGATATAAAAAACCGGGTCTGAATAATTTATCGACTGCTACGATGATCTCCTTCTTTGCGACAGGAAGGGTTCTGATTGCCTCATTAAGTAGGTACGTCATTCTGTCAGCATAATCCGGTTCCCCGATGATCTTGAAATTATCATCGTATTTGAATTTTGATAGTAACTCCTTTGGGATTGTGGCAGGAATTCTCGTTTTGAAGAAGTTATAAATCTCTTCTCTTTCCTCTATTGACTTACAAACATCTTGCATGCATAGTGAATGGAAGGACCCAAGAAGTGTCACAGAACTACCACTCCCATTAGAAAATACCAGTCCCGAATCGTTCAACTCTCCAAGTAAATGGGTAATCTCCTCCTCTGATATCTCAATACCTCTCGAATCCAAGGTCTCTTTCAGTTCTCCCTCCTCAATCACATCATCCGAAAGTACGGACAAAATTGCCTTCTTCATATCAATAATCTCTTCACTCATATACTACCCACCACTGTTGATATCAAAAAAATAATTACCGGAAGCAGTAACATATAGGAATACTTTCTGCCTTCACTGAAATCTCTTCCGAAACTTATCATGGCAAAGATTGTGATAATTACGGCAATCGAGACGATAATTAGGTAAAAAATGTTCAAATCCCCAATGAAGTAGAGTGTAGATATCATGATAAACTCAAAAGGCACCAAAAGAACGGAGAGATTGAATGTTCTATCAACACCGATCTGCATGGGAAGTGTTAAACGTTCCGAGTGAATATCATCTTCAACGTCTGCAATATCAGCAATATTTTTAGCAATCACTGACGCAAAGATGATCATTAAAGACAATATTCCAAGTGCGGGATCATACTCAAATTCCCTCACTGAAGCCCAACCTCCTGCAAGGGAAAAGATCAAACCGGCCGCTATTGTGAGCGGACTCAAGATACTCCTCCCGACCATCCTAAAGGGAGGGGCCGAGTAGGTGTAGGTTACAATTAGGCCCAAAATGGCAAATACTCTTACTGCCCAGTTCGGAGGAATTACGGCTATCAATATTATCATGATTGCGTAGTGTATAATGGCGACATATTTTACTTCATTTGGGCTGAGTGACCCTGCTGCAAGTGGAGCATCTTGTCTGAGTGATTTGTCAGTCTCCTTATCAAAATAGTCATTTATCGGATGTGCTGCACACATACCAAACCAGAAGAGCAGTGACAACTTAAGAGCCATCAGATAATCGATAGCGACTATCTCTCCCCTGTTTGCAAGAAAGATCCCTGAAAGTACACAAAGAATGGAAAGTATACCAAACTGAGGCCTCTCCAATATGATTATTGCCTTTATTTTATCACTCTTCATCACAATACAATACGCATTTACCATTTATATATTTAACTAATAAAAATAAACAATTAGCTTACATGAATAAATCATACCAAAAGAATCCTTATATATACGTATATTACGGAAATTTTCGGGTATTAAAACCATCTATTAAGAGTCATCTGACCCTGGACGTTCGTAGCATCTTTCAACCTGGACACAGCCTTTTGAATGCGTTCTTCCGAAAAACCGTTCTCAACACATAGGAACTCGATGATCCTTGCTTCATCTGGGCCCTCCCATCTCAAATCATAATCATGTGATACGTCGGGGTGCAAAAATATCGTTCTCACATCAGAAAAAATATCTATACTCCTGTCAAGCTCACTTAGAACCCTTTCTATACTCCCATGCTTCTTGATCAGCTTGAGTGCCCGCTTGGGGCCGATACCTTTTATACCTTCGTTGAAATCCGTCCCCATAAGAATCGCCATATCGATAAGCTGCTCCCTTGTTATCTCAAGCCTCTCAAGCCCTGCATAGAGATCGATCAGCTCAGGTTTCACATCAACATAAACCCTCTTTCCGGGTAGCTTCCTCTTACCTGTGACAGTTAAGTTCCTGAGTAACATCCCCGAACCAAATAGTAGCGAATCATAATCCTGCGAACCCACATAACTCACATCACCCTTCATCGCCATGAAAGATGCCTGGGCTTCACCATCTGATGGGGCATCTACAACCGGCATACCCATATATGAGAGGAGGCTCTTCGTACTACGAGTTATCTCTTCGGTTATCCTTGAAGTGGACTGGGCATACTTGAAGGCATCAGCACTACCCGCCGCTTTTGCTTCCCCCCATCTCTTTTCTGCATCTTCCTTTAATCTTCGCCTCTCCTGCAAAGTCGCCGCCTTCAAATCCGGTGGCTTTCCGTCGAAGACAAAGACGGGTTTAATTCCTGCTTCCACCAGATTTACAATACGATATATCAATCCTGATAGATGAGAGGTGACTTCACCTGCGGAGTTGAGAAGGGGTGTACCGTCAGACTGCCTTATTGTACTTAGAAATTGATAGAGCATGTTATGTGTATCTATTGCCACCTTTTGTCCGGATAAATCTGAAAACTCCACATCCTCTTTCACAAAAAGGCCACCAAGATCCACACCCATTCAATCACAACCTGTTAAATACAACATTGATATATCAAAAAGTGAAGAGTTCCGGATATCCCAGAACCCTATAAATAAGAGCCATGTTCATACCATACACCTTCGGATAAAGCTCACCGAATATGTGCCTGAAATCCGAAGCATTAAATTGTGCCTTCGCAAATCTGTACATACTTTTCAATCTATCTTCTATCAACGGAGGTACCCTTTCTACTCCCTCAATCGTGAATACAGTCTCACCTTCATAAATCCCATCCCTTTTTAAGAAATCATTTTTTTCCATGACACGAAGGACCTTGTCGTAATATATAGCTATGTTCCTATTCCTATTTGGACAATTGATCAGTGAGCTGTGTATGCTCCACCACCGTTGAGGTTCATACCACATTCGCATAGCTGTTATCAATTTCATCCCGTAACTTGGAGCGAGTAAGGCACCTTCAGGCTCTTTCATCTTTTTCATACCCTCTATGAGTAGTTTGTTAAGGCATAGCCCCTCAAGTTCTTGAATCTCCTTATATCCTTTTAGGGGCTTATTGATCCTACAAAATTTAGTAGTAAGATAATTTCCACATATATCCGATTCAATATCTTCTTCAATCATCTCTCTATTCGCCTTGAGAATAGAGATCTCAATATTTTTTGACATCAACTGTTCATAGACAACCTTGCCTTCATCGTAGACCTCAATTACATCCAGATCGCTCGATCTTCTTGGATTTCCATAGATTCTTGAACCGTGTAGTGCCACGCAGTCGGGAGATTCGCTTCTGACATCTCTGTACAACTCTTCGGCTTCTTTTGCATCAATAGGTAGTGCTTTAACAGATGGTAAAAAACGGGGATAATTAAGCACTTTCTCCACCATAAAATCAACCGCTTTACTAATTACCACACAGTATCATAACCTTTTTTGTGGTTACTTCATGTCTTTGAAAGAAAGAGTTAAGAGTGAAAAGTACCGTTATCTTATGGTTCTGAGGTGAATATGTTTAAAGTGACTGTAGTTGGGGGTGCAGGTGCCATGGGTCAATGGTTTTCGAAACTGTTCATGAGGCAAGGGTGTGATGTCTCTATCTGTGATACCGATAGAAGTGCACCTGGTATTGCCTATGAACTGGATTTGACTTATGAAGAAGACGTGATTGATGCTGTATCGAATAGTGATATAGTCTTAATCTCAGTTCCTATGGAATCCACTGAAGCAGTGATTAAGAATATATCTCCTGCTATGAAGTCAGGCTCTCTTCTTATGGAGGTTGCCTCAGTAAAGGGCAATATCCCTGTGGTGATGAAACAGAATGCATCAGTAGGAGTTGATCTTATCTGTGCCAATCCCCTCTTCGGACCAAATGTCACCGATCCCAAAGGAGAACTTATTATCTTGGCTCCTGTTACGGAAGGTGGAGAATGGCTTCAGAGGATAAGAAACATCTTTGAGGATGATGGACTTAAGACCGAGTTATTGGGCTTCGAAGAACACGATGAGGTGGTGGCAGTGATACAGGGTTTGACCCATTTTGCCTTCATCGCAATCGGGGAGACGTTGAGAGATCTGGGCTTTGATTTAAAAGGATCAAGAAGGTACATGAGTCCATTTTATAAAGCGATGATTGACTCTATTGAAGGGATACTTATGCAAAATCCTGAGACGAATGCCAGGATTCAGATGACTCCGGAGTCTGAGAGGGTAAACGATATCTTCATATCAAGATGTAACCGCTTGGCAGAACTTGTGTGGAAGAGGGATGTTGATGGTTTTTCTGAAGAGATGCAAAGGGCGGCGATTAACTTGAGAGGAAAGGGAAAAGTTAGAAGAGATTGAGCCCGTTCCTTAAAGAACCTACAGGTATGCCACCACGGGAAAAGATACGAGGTCTTCTAAATATTAATTCAGAAGTACATATTGAGTCCCGTGATTGCAATTGCGGCGATTACACCACTTGCCATTACAATTTTTGGGTTTATCTTGATTGCGGATTCCTCGGTATCAAAGTACCTCATGAGCCCGGCAGAGGACATCATGCCGCCTTTGGATTCGCTCTTCTTGGCCATTATACCAAAAGACGTCGCTTTTAATAATTAATCTTTCGTATCAACCTTTTATAACTCCTATGGCTCTGAATGCTGCAACCTTCTTTCCGATACCCGTTGTCTCGCAGCAGTCTACCACCATTTCAGGATCTTTATATGCACCGGATGCCTCTTCCGCCAGTTCGGAGTACCTGTCAAACTGCCCGTTTCCATGTCTTTTCTTCGTCTCTCTGACCTTCACAGAAATACCCCTTTCTTCCAGATCTTTCTTTACTTTTGCACCCTTGTACGTCTTCTTCGCCTTTGTCCTGCTCATCATCCTGCCGGAGCCGTGAGCACACGATCCAAATGTCTCCTTCTCGCCCATCTTCGTTCCCGCAAGAAGAAAACTTCTGGTTCCCATCGAACCGGGAACAAGTACTGGCTGGCCGACGTCTCTATAAACCTGAGGGACCCTCTCATCTCCTGCCGAGAATGCCCTTGTGGCACCCTTTCTGTGGACGCATAGCTTTCTCTTTGAACCGTCAACCTCATGCACCTCTGCCTTTGCAATGTTGTGTGCCACATCATAAACGAGATGCATTCCCATATCCTCTGCACTTTGATTTAAAACATCTTCAAAGGTCTTTCTGATGAAATGAGTTCCTATCTGCCGGTTTGCCCACGCGTAATTTGCACATGCACTCATCGCCTTGAAGTAATCCATCCCCAGATCCTGGCTGAGGTAAGCACAGGCAAGTTCTCTTTCCAGTGACAGTATATTCGAGAGGACTTTGTCCTGTCTCATCGTTTTTTCAAACTCCCTGAGGTAATGAGAACAGACGCCGTGTGATAGACCCCTACCACCTGTATGTAGCAGTATGGCAACCTGCCCGACTTCGTTTATTCCGAACTTTTCGGCAGTAGAAAGATCAAATATCTCATCAACAACCTGTACCTCAAGAAAGTGATTTCCGGAACCGAGAGTTCCTAGCTGGGGTGTACCTCTCTTCTTAGATTTTTCATCTATCTTTGAAGGATCTGCCTCCGCCATCCTTCCGCCATTCTCAGTTCGCAAGAGATCTTCTTCCCAACCGTAACCATTCTCAACAACCCATTCGGAACCGGTACTCAAAACTTCACTCAATTCCTTTTGGGTCAGTCTGAGCTTTCCCGAGAGGCCTAGTCCGGCAGGAACAGTCTCAAATAAACCATCCATCAATTGAGGGATGTGTGACCGAACGTCTTCTTCCATAAGATCAGTCCTAACGAGCCTGACACCACAGTTAATATCATAACCGACACCTCCTGGAGATATGACGCCTTCATCAAAATCGCATGCAACTACCCCGCCGATGGGAAAACCATATCCTTGATGACCGTCTGGCATTGTCAGCGAGTGTTTTACGATACCAGGCATAGAAGTAATGTTTACTGCCTGTTGTATGGTGAGATCTGTCTTAATCTTGTCTAAGAGTTGCGGGCTTGCATAAAATCTTGCCGGAACCCTCATAAAATGCTTATAGTCTGAACCTATCTCCCAAACATCATCACGGACTTTTTTCAGTGGAATATCCATCATATCACTTCAAATATATCTTAAAAGAAAAAATACACGAGTGCCCTGACCCGGGTTCGAACCGGGGACAACCAGATCTTCAGTCTGGCGCTCTCCCAGGCTGAGCTACCAGGGCACCTCTTAAAAGCTTATTGGCATAAACCAGTAACATTATACAAAGTTATATATTTTTCTGTTGGGCTTGCCTGTTTAGACAAAATTTTAAAATGAATTTAAAGAATTCGTTGCTGTCCTGTTATATGTACCTTAATACAGTCTCATTACAATATCCATAAATGTGATAAGATGCCCCGTCCTTGGGGTAAAATTGAAGTCACTTGCCCACAAACATCGAGGGCAGATACTACCATAAAGAAAATGGGAAAGACATTATTAAGAAAGGTAAGAATCATGCAGGCCATCAAAGGTATTTCAGATTCAGATGTATTTACATCAGGGAAATGGACACAAGAGATCTGTAACCGGAAGATATAGTTGTTGTTTGACAGAACAGAGCTCCCATTCCCTGATAACAAAATTGAGATATTTACAGGTAGGGATGATGACCATACCCACATTCTACCAGATTACTATGCTGAGATCTGTATCAGTTACGGACAGATTATAAAGGTAAGAGAAAACGGTATGGTCTTTCAGGGTCTGTGAAATTGACAAAATCTTTTCCAGACGTTTCAAGTTCATCTTGAAGCCTGTCAAGTTATTTTTTAATCCTCTTCTCTTTTAGATCGCCTTTTGTAATATAAGATCCTGCAAAGGCCGTTAATATACTCAAAACTAACAATTACGCGGTCAAAGAGGCCGAAGTACTAGCCGTTGAGATGACGGGTCATCCGGAAGGACTCGTTGCGATATTAAAACCGATAAAATCAACTGATATTAATATCCTTTACCCATATCCCTACCTTAGTAGAGCAAGCGATCAGGCGATTGTCATTCTCGGTTTTGACAAAATAAATGAAGCAGAGAGTGTCTTAAAAGAGAACCGGGTGCACATGTTTGGTACTGAGATCTTACAATACCTGGTATCTTTGATAAATAAAATTTATAAATATACGAAATACTATAAGATAAAAGGTGATTGTGATGGAACTTCAAGAGGTAATCTTAAAGAGAAGGAGCATTAGACGATTTACAGATTATTATGTCACAGACGATGAGATAAGAGAGGTCATTGAGGCGGCAAGGTGGGCCCCGTCTTGGGCGAATACCCAGGTATGGGAGTTCGTTGTGGTAAGGGATAGAAAGATTATCGAAGATGTTGTATCTACATACTCTGAGAAGAATCCTGCCAGAAAATGCTCAAATTCAGCATCGGTACTTATTGTTGCGTGTGCGAAGAAAGGCGCCTCAGGTCATAAAAAGGGATCCGGATCGACGAAGTTTTCCGAATGGTTTATGTTTGATATAGGTATGGCTGTAGAGAATCTTATCCTCAAAGCTCACGAGATCGGGATCGGAAGCGTGGTTGTAGGTTTGATTGATCACAATGCTTGTGCCAAAGTCCTCGGTGTACCGGATACTCATGAGGTTGTAGTGGTTGTTCCCTTGGGCAAATCCGATGCTGAACAAAAAGAAGGCCCTCCAAGAAAAGAACTTAAAAGTTTTACCTACCTCAATCGATTTGGCGAAGCTTGGGAAAGGTAATTCATAAGGATGTCTAATGATTGACCGTGCACTATCGGATGCCAATAACAAAGAATAAATTGTATGAATTGCAACTTCCCTTTGGGAGCTTGGCGGGGGTAGCCGAGCCAGGTCAAAGGCGCAGGACTTAAGAGTATCACTAAGAGATCCTGTTCTGTAGAGATTCGTGGGTTCAAATCCCACCCCCCGCAATTTTTTACTAGTATATTTTATATTCAATACGTGGTGATTGCATATAAAATATACTAGTAAAAAATTGCTCCGGTGGGGATTTGAACCCCAGTCGTGGGAGTGAGAGTCCCACATGATTGGCCGGACTACACTACCGGAGCAGAAGCAGATAAGCTTAAAGATACCAGTTTACTATTAAAACTTTTGATTTTCTTATATATTATTGGAGATTTTAATCACTTCGAGGAGGGTAAGATCCCCCCTTGATATACACCGGAACTAAGAAGGGATTTGAAGTTTTCAATGATTTGACTGTTTGCATTAAATGTTCTTGTTACCATATTGAGGAGGTTATCATTAGATCTGTTCAGCACCTTTCTTGCGGCAAGGGAGTACTCAAAGTTCTTTCCTACATAACTCTTCCAAGTTGCCTCGTATCTTGAGAGATTCTCTGCACTGAAATCCTCTCCACTACATGCTTCCGAAGCCATCTCTCCTGCCATCTCTCCACAGATCATGGCATACCTTATACCCTCGGAGGCAGACGGATCTGTCTGTCCGGCAGCATCTCCTACTGCCATTATACCGTCACCATAGGTCGTATCAAGTGGCCCGGTCGTAGGGATGAATCCTATGCGTTCCTCGGTGCATTTTGCACTTCCAAGCCTCTTTGCAATCATTGGTGTCTTCCAGGACCTGTCTACATAATCATAGATCGTTCCATTGGCCTTTGCCTCAAGTATTGCAACTCCGAAAAATATGTGTGACTTTGTGACTGGATATATCCAAGCTGCATGTCCGGGTGCAAACTCATTTCCAAGGAATATCTGCATGTATCTATCCGTATCCATAGTTGCATTGTAAAGTTCGTACTCTCTACAGACGACGAACTCACCTATCTTTCCAATCCCTGCTTTTCGCATCACGACCGAGTTTGTTCCATCAGCTGCAATAGTGATATTTGAAGTGAACTTGTAATCCTTCTGCTCTCTTTCTGCGATAACACCTCTCACAACACCATCTTCAGTTATAGTATCCTTTGCCCTATACCCCAGTTTTATATCAACCCCAGATTCGATCGCCTTTTTTGCAAGACTTTTGAAGAAGTTCTTCCTATCGACCATGTAACCAACTTCACCTTTGGTGTTTATCGTCACACAGTCCTCGTTTGGTGAGAATATCTGGATACCATAAAAGGGATTGAGTAGAAGTTCCTCGTCTATATCAAAATGCTTGACAGCGGCGATGTGGACAGCCCCGGTGTCACTTGAAGGCTCTCCTATCTCACGGCTCTTCTCAAGAAGCAGAGTCTTTAGGCCGTTTCGTGCTGATGTCTCAGCTGCCACGAGACCACCATACCCTGCACCAACAACAATAACATCATAATCTTCCAAGATCAAATCCTCCTTTAGACCACTTTATGCATAGTTGAATTAATCCATAATTATTATGAGTTGCGATATGTCTTACATCAGATATATTGACCGTTATATCCTTATCTTCTTTAATGAAAGGTTAAATAGAGTCATGATAGAAGAGACGATACCTGAGATGGATTTTAGAGATTCCAGAGTCATAAGCAATATTAATGAGTATTTCAAGGGGGAAGATGTGGATTTTAGTGTCTATGATGTTGACCTATCAGAACTGACTGATTTTGAAAGGGACGTCCTCTATGAGACTAGAAGGATACCTTATGGGTCGGTTATAACGTATTCGGATCTTGCAGAGAGGGTGGGAAGACCAAAAGCCGTACGTGCAGTGGGAAACACACTAAGGAAAAATCCCCTCCCGATATTAATACCTTGTCACAGGGTTGTAGGAAAGAATGGACTTGGTGGTTACTCTTCAGGTACGATTGTAAAAGAGAAGCTTCTCAAGCTCGAAGGTGTTTTGTGAAATGATAGAAGAACTCAAGTTCTTATAAAAATCCTTAAGTAGATCTATATTAAACGTTCCTTCCGGTATCTGTGGATTGTAAAAGAGATAATTTTAGTGGAGATGATGGGAAGATCGATTTTCTTGAGTACGACTTGGAAGATCTTTTTGAGATAATGGGCTCTCTTTCCGAAACGCTCTATCTTCTCTTCACCCACATTCGAGACTATAAGAAGGGTGTTGAGGTCGATAGCTCAAGAGAGGATTATATCTCTCACGGGAGAAAACTATTCGAAGGGCACTCTTCTGAGATCAAGAGCGATATCTGTAGGATCTACTCAGGAGATAATGAGAAGTTTACCGGAGATGAGAGATCAGCTTACGAGGCCATCATGGAAGTTATTTCTAGAACTGATATTCCTGAACATATTGGGGGGATCACGGGAGCGATAATCATAAAAATGGGCCTGGATGATTTTTGCAAGTGACTATCGGTTTAAAAAATTGAGAAAAATCAGCCTTATTGACGCTCTTGCATCAGTTCTATTCTCTGGCCCTTAACTTCTACCATCTTGGATCTGCTTGCAATACCTCTTAGAAACGCAGGACTTATATCAAGAGTTCTACAGAGATTGCTTACTGACACCATATTACCATCCGAGATCTCTTTTGCAATAACGTCAGCTATCTCCAACAACTGATCATCATCCATAAAAGATATCATGATAAGATCGCTGAAATCTTGAAATGTGCACTGGAAGTTGGTCATAATCTTGGAATATGACGCATGATACTCCTTGTCTGGAGTTTCACCTGGTTGTGGCATCCTCCACTTGGCCTCAAGCAAACCCCCTTCCCTGAAAAGTTCGACACTTTCTGATGAGTCATAACCGAGTATATCATCAAGCTCTTTTTTTGTCCTCCATTTGACAGAGAGCTCATCAAATACCTTTTTATGTTTCTTGGAACCGAAGGTCCTTAACAGGGGAACGATATCAGCAGGATCATTTACAATCTTCGTCCTTTTTGCCATCTTTTACCCTCAGATTATTCCCTATTGTACCTCTGTGGCGATAAAAGTTTTGGATAGTCACTTAAAATTAAGTTACAAGTAACGCAAATTTACTTGAAAACTCCACCCTTGTCAGCGGAAGTAACCATGGTTGCGTATCTTGCAAGGTATCCTTTCAGATCCTGTTTTGGTGGTTTCCAGTTCGATCTGCGCTCATTTATCTCTTCCTCGGTGAGTTTTACATTTATGCCCTTTTTAGGAATATCGATTGAAATCATGTCCCCATCTTCTAAAATACCTATTGTGCCACCGTCAATAGCCTCAGGTGCGACGTGACCCACACAGGGACCTCTTGTTGCTCCTGAGAACCTACCATCGGTGATGAGAGCAACAGACTTGTATCCCATTCCGGCAATTGCAGCAGTTGGTGCCAGCATCTCCGGCATACCGGGTGCTCCTTTGAGTCCGACATACCTGATGACAAGAATCTCACCTTCGACAACCTTTCCATCGAGTATATACCTTATAGCATCATCTTCGGAGTTGAATACCTTCGCAGGTCCTTCATGAGTCATCATATCTTCGCTCACCGCGATACTTTTTATTACAGAACCTTTCTCTGCAAGATTTCCGTACAGTATCGTTATTCCACCTGTTGAGTGTACAGGCGCATCAGTTGGCCTGATCACAGAACCATCTACATACTCATGAGCATCCGCGATCTCGTAAATGCTCTTGCCTGAGACCGTCATCTCATCGCTCATAATGGATTTAGCCTGTTTCAAAACACCGGAAACACCACCTGAATCATCGATATCTTTCATCGTGTGAGGCCCACTCGGATCTATTGAGCATATGTGGGGAGTGGTGTCACTCAACTTATCAAAATCGTCAAGCGAGAGATCAAGTCCTGCTTCCTTTGATATTGCAAGCATATGTAGGACAGTGTTTGTGGAACCGCCCATTAACATATCTGCTTTTACTGCATTCTCAAAAGACCCTTTTGTCACGATATCAAGGGGCTTTTTCCCTTCTTTCACCAGCTCCATCACACGGTTTCCGCTGAGTTTTGCTATTCTTCTCTTCTTTGAACTGACGGCAGTTGCGGTACCACATCCGGGAAGGGAGAGTCCGAGAACTTCAGTAAGGCATGACATAGTGTTTGCTGTATAGAGTCCTTGACAGCTTCCACAAGTCGATGCCGAAAGATCCTCTATTCTTGCTACATCGGCATCTGTCAAATCACCTGCTTCCGCTCTACCGACAGCCTCAAAAGCAGATGATATCGTGATCGTCTCACCACCACATACTTCAGGAAGCATTGGTCCGCCGGTAACTACAATAGATGGAATGTTTACACGCATGAGAGCCATCAACATTCCCGGAATTATCTTGTCACAGCTACACAAAAGAACAAGACCATCAAACTGATGGGCCTCCACCATCGACTCAACCGAATCAGCAATCAACTCTCGTGATGCCAGTGAGAACCTCATTCCTGAGTGACCCATCGCTATTCCATCACATATACCGATGCAACCAAACTCAAACGGGACTCCTCCTGCCTCATAAATACCGGCCTTCACAAATGATGCAAGCTCTCGAAGATTCGTATGACCCGGCACTATCTCGTTCCAAGAATTTGCAACACCGATAAAAGGCCTCTCCATCTCTTCATCTGTGA
>JAXHUQ010000160.1:0-2370 GCA_034189535.1 Halobacteriota archaeon
GATTTTTGGAAGGTGAAGGTTTTGTTGAGATCAATACACCCAAGATCGTTGCCACTGCAACAGAGGGTGGTACGGCACTATTTCCCATCTCTTACTTCGATCGCGAGGCTTTTCTGAATCAAAGTCCGCAGCTATTCAAACAGATCATCATGTCATCAGGTCTTGATAGGGTCTATGAGATTGCACCAATATTCAGGGCCGAGGAGCACGATACAAGAAGACATCTCAACGAGGTGACCTCAATCGATATCGAAGCATCGTTCGTGGATCATGAGGCTGTGATGGTGATACTTGAAGATCTTATATCCTTCGTCTACTCTGAGTTTGTGAACTCCCCCATTCGGGAGAGACTTGAGATCGATATTGAGGTTCCAAAGACCCCGTTCAAGAGGATCACCTACACCGAAGCCATTGATATGATCACAGAAGTGGAAGAGATCGAGTGGGGTGATGATCTCTCCACTCAAGCGGAGCATGCGATAGGAGAGGCCATGGGTGAGCATTACTTCATCGTCGATTGGCCGAGTGAGTGTAAGCCGTTCTATGCACTGCCATATGATGATAAACCAGAGATCTGCAAGGGTTTTGATCTTATGCATCCGAGGATGGAGCTTTCATCAGGTGCTCAAAGGGTACACTCAGTTGATCTTCTCAAGTCAAGAATAGAGGCACAAGGACTCGATTCTGATGGTTTCGACTTCTATTTAAGGGCTTTTAGGTATGGTATGCCGCCACATTCGGGATGGGGTCTTGGTGTTGAGAGACTTCTTATGACCATGCTTGATCTGGGTAATATAAGAGAGGTCGTCCTATTCCCAAGAGATCGCAGAAGAGTATTCCCTTGAAGGTATCGGATTCGGATTTTTTTAAAACTTGAAAAGGTAGGTGGAAGGCGCATACTCCGAACCTTCACCTTTTCCCTTCAGTTCTTGTGAGTTCAAAGCAACATATCTTTTGATTGACAATATTGTTTCTGAATAAATAAAAATATTTATAAACTGTAAGTTATTTTCCTTATTTAGGTGAAATATCGAATAGTATATCAATGGGTGTTATGGTTGCAAAAAAAAAAACAAATTTGATCGGAGTTATTTTGGTCTTCTATCATCAGATACCAGAGTTGAGATTCTAAGGGCGCTTGATTCCGATTGTATGACATTAAAAGGTTTATGTGATGAGTTCGACTTGTCCAGGTCAACAATTCATGAGCACTTAAATAAACTAGTTGATGTCAACCTTATCAAACAGCGAAATGAAGGGAGTAAGTTTGTCTATTATGAAATTACAGGAGAAGGAGAGAAGCTTGTTAAAACTTTAATTAAAGGCGAGGAGTGAGAAAAATGGATTTTGATAGGAAGAAAAAAAGTATTAAATGCGAGTATTTAAACCTTTGGTTTATTTCGGTGATCACCGAACGAAAAGATAGTATCATAGGTATTCAAGGGCATTATGGTCTTGGTCCTCTTGTACAGATGGTTTAAATGGGAAAAGGAGGTGATAAAGGATGAAAGTTAAAAAAGTGATAATGATTGGAATAATAATGAGCATGTTGCTTATTTCAGTAGAGTCAGTTGCAGCAGAGAAGCCACCGGAGATACCAGAAGAACTAAAGGATGTTATACACCGAGTTGGACCTAATAACTTGATAATCAGCGATCCTGATGTTGATCTGAAGGAAATAGATTATGTATTTGATACCCCTAAAAAGGAGTCGGATAAAGGCACACGCGACGGTGATGAAGATGAAGGGTATGATGTATATCTTTATCCACTCGCAAGTAGTTATTTGTATGGTCAAACATATTCACACTCAGTGTTTGAAGGTGGCGAAGGAGTAATGGATGGACATACCTATGGTTTCTGGTATGGTAGCGGCAATTGCGAAACAATAGAACTTACCACTAAGATTATAGCAAATGGGGTGGATGTCTCACTTTCTGCACCCCCGGATTTCACGGTAGGGCCTAGTAATCAGGCTCAATGGTCTGATATATGGAATGACGTAAAAGTTGCTACGAATTACTACGTTAATTTGGATGTTGACGCCCTATTCATGTACGATTTGGATCAGTATGATGGAGAAAATTTTAGAATATTTGAGGATAATTACAGGCTAAATACTCATGTGGACTTAGACCCGTGAAAACTGTGAATATCATTTGATATTCTTTTTTATTTTTTTAATAAAAATAATAAGAATAATATAGGCGAGATTTGTATGGAATTAAAGATATTTACAATCATTATAGTCTTAATGGTATTAGTTCAAAGTGGATGTGTTACCAAGGTACCACTTAATCAACAAGATCAGCAAGTAATTATCTTAGATGAATCATGGGTAGAAAATACAGTTAACCGACTAGAAATGTC
>JAXHUQ010000161.1:0-2343 GCA_034189535.1 Halobacteriota archaeon
TTTATAGTTTTATCGTTCTTTAAAGCTCTGATAATATCAATCATGTTATTGCTATTGCTTGCCGTATTTTGATAAAAACCTTTAGATGGGGAGTTCTTTAATTTGCAACAAGTCTAATATTGTTCAAAATGAAGGATCTGCATTTGCTGGGCTTGATTCAAGCAATTGTACATATAATAACGTATGGGAAAACGCAGGAGGTAATGAGGGCGGTGGAGAAGGGACCATATCCGTAGATCCCCAATCCTATGATGCTTCAAACTATAAATTCTACCTGAACTCTACAAATGGCACATGGAATGGATCCGGATGGGAGAATATGGGCAATAATTCCCTGTGCATAGACGCAGGCGATCCATTAGATGATTATTCAAACGAACCTGAAGACAACGGCAGCAGAATCAACATGGGCGCTTATGGTAACACAATATACGCAAGTAAGAGTGGTTCCTCACCAGGAGACACAACACCACCAACCATAACTGATAACTCCCCCACAGGAACAGATGTATCAATTAGCTCAGACATTTCAGTAAACTTCAGCGAGGCAATGAATACCACATCTGCCGAAGATGCGTTTGGGATATTACCAAGTGTTTCAGGTTCATTTGGCTGGAATGGAAACGAAATGACCTTCGATCCAACTTCCGATCTTAGCAATGAGCAAAACTATACCGTAACGATAGGCACAAGTGCGGAAGATTTAGCTGGTAACAATTTAGAATAAGAATACAGTTGGAACTTTACTACTGAAGCAGCAGACACGCCGCCATCCTCTATAACAAACCTTGTAAACACAACATACGAACAAACATACATCAACTGGACATGGGATAATCCATCAGATCCTGACTTTGACTATGTGATGGTCTACGTCGACGATGAATTAAAAGGCAACATATCCGAGGAATACTACAACGCAACAGGACTTGCAGCAGGAACATCTCATACCATCGGCACGCACACCGTTGATGAAAATGGAAACATAAACACGACATGGGTCAATCATACGGCAACGACCAAAGAAGCATCAGGACCAAACATAACCACATACGACGCAACAGACGGAAGGTCGTACTTCAAAGCATACGGAACATACTCGGATTGGTGGTATGATCTGATTGAAGAAGGTGGTACCGAGGCTACACTTCCATCAGAGTGTGATATGGAGGTCGATGATGTTTCAGGGATGTTCGATGCTTATACAAGGTTGAGCTATTCGGATGCAACAGGTGGCGATTCTGACTCGAACAGACATATAAATCCTGATTAAGGTTCTTATGATGAGAGTACCTTTATCGTCCATATCCGGATTGATGAGGATGTCGAAGATATCGATGAACTCTCTTTTGAGTGGGAAGGATACGGTGACGGATCGCATCTTCTAAGGCTTTATGTCTTCGATTATACCGAAGGTAATTGGGACGGTGGTTTAAGCGGATACAAGGATTACGGATCCGGAAACTCTGACTTCACACTTGAATGGAGTACCACGAGTGGAATAAGTAACTACGTAAACGGTGACAACCAGCTAGCATTCTTGATCCTGGATACTAGCCCAAGTGAAGACAGTTTCCATGATTATGTAAAACTGGATGTAACCTCGACATAGCAGAATCAACCATGCATGGTTCGGGTAAGACCGAACCATGATGTTTTTATTTTTTGAATTTAAAATTAATAGCTTGACTAGAATGTCCCGAGGGGTCCTTTCAATCACTTTCTTCCGGCATAGATAGAGAATATTCCGTGTTTATATAAGCAGTCGGCGTCCTTGAATCCGATATCCCTGAGTGCACCGATCTGATTATCAAGGGTGCTCAGTTGCCTGTAGTGATCCTCTTTTAAATATCTTCTGATTGCATCCTCGATGTCATCATCTATTTTATATTCTCTTTGCCTCGCCCTCATCCAGTCTCTCCATAGCTTAAGATACCATTCTTCAAGGGTCTTGCTTGGTGAAAGGATTATATCAAGGTTGACAAAACACCCATCGTCCTTTAGGTGAGAATATATACATTCAAAGAGGGGCTTCTTCTCACCCTCTGCCAGGTGATGGATTGCAAGTGAGGAGAAGACGAGATCATAGTCCTTTCCTTTAAGTGAAGAGTCATCTTTTAGTAACTCCTGAAAACTCAATCTGATAAATCTTGTATTTTCATAAGAGGCAAGTCTTGTCCTCGCCTTCTCAAGCATATGCTCGGAACCATCAATTAGAGTGACCACTATCGAACCATCAAATTCAAGCAGTTCTTGAGTGATTATCCCGTCCCCGCACCCAAGATCAAGGACTTTGCTTCCCTTCCCCACCCCAATAAAATGATTATAAAACGACTTCAGTAT
>JAXHUQ010000162.1:0-2314 GCA_034189535.1 Halobacteriota archaeon
CCGGGTCTTTGGTATTGACGCGTGTTATGGGGCTACTTCTAGCAGCAATAGCGGTAAATTTTGTCTCTACCGGCGCATGGAACATCTACATGTCATTTCTATTGCAAGATGTCGGTGTTATATAATCTTCATAAAATTGTAAAATGGCGTTGAAGATCTTACCTTTCAATTCCAAAATCCTCTCTTGTTTCACCATTAAGTTTTCTTCATCAAAATAAGATTCCTTAAAATAGAGTTTAACCCCCTTTACCCATCACACGAAAATCCACATAATAAATTATTCCGTTTAACACATACCCACTGGATTAATCCCCCTATATAAAAGTACATTCAAATAAATCTTAAATTGAAAGTAATAAAAATCAAATAGAAGGAAGCATATACTTCCTTCTGGTGATATATTTAATATCTCACTCTATGTAGACGAACGGAATATCAAATACCGAGGGGCAGTTTGCCCGTTTGGTACTGGTAATACTTAACATCCTCTGCCATAAAAGAGGCAGAGGAAGAACTTATCCTTAGGTAGAGTTCTGGAAAGGATGAGTTATCCCTTGAGTTTATATCTAAGAAAAGGACGTGAGAAGAAAAAGCTAAAAGCCTTTTTTATAATTTGGTTAGAAGATTCAAAGAGGAGATCGCAAACTGGGAAAAATATCAACCATTGAGAAGCCTGATCGAGGATGTATTTGTATTTTTAGTCGGCATACTTGTTTCGATGGAACTCACAAAAAAGAGGAATTACAATGGTTGGCTGAGTGTTAGGTTGAAGTGGGGGTTAATGGTTATATATTTTCGTAACGGAGGGCAACAGTTTCTACTTGCTGTATGGTACTTGAATTATAACTTTATTTGAAGTTACCCATAACTTAGAATTAGGTTTTCATAAGAAAACAGCCAGAAATTATAAATGTGGTTACCTGTAATCATAGTGAGGAGGTGGTTTATATGATCCGAATATTGATCCCAACATATATACCCTCGGTTTACTCGAAACGTATAGAAAAGGCTGCGGATCTTGCGAAGAGTGCAGAGGTCGATGTGCATCTATTGTACATATTCGATGAGAGTATGAAGCCGTCAACCACAATCATGGGGGCAATAAGGGATCGACTGGAGAGATCCGAGATTAATGAGCTGAATATACAGGGAATGGCAGATAGATTTTTCTCAGAGTCGAGAAAAGTCATTGGAGAAGACGTAAAAACTACTATGACAAAGGGAAAGCCTATAGATGAGATACCCAATTACGTAAAAGAGCATAAGATTGACATCATCATAATGCCCTACGACAAAACCGGTGGGGAGCTTCACGACAAACTTCCAAGGGATGTGGCGATCTATCAGATAAAAGGTGAAGAGATCCTAAAAGAGGTGAAGATCGTCAACAGAGAAGGAGAACGGATAGTAAGAAAGGAAGAGGTCGGTATACTCAATGCTACCTATGATGTCGGTGAAGAGGTTCTATTTTTACCGGTTATATCTGCCGAGAAGAAAGAGTACGAGGGTGGTGAGGTGAAACCGATAAAGGTTCACACTCTGAAGATACCAGAAAACTATTACGCAGTCCAATCCTTTTATGCGCGCCACGGACTCGGTCATCCTATTGCAATGGGCGGTTCTGAAGTGAGAAGAATCGAGGACGGCAGGGATGTTGATTACGTCTCATTTATGGCCGTAATTGGCGGAACGGTGGAAGAGAATGACCTGATCGGAGCAATAGCGCTATTCCCGTTCATAAGAATGGAATAAACACCTCAAATATCCCTATGCGGCGTTATATCACAGCCGGTACATGGAAGACACATGGTCTGTGCAAGATCAGCCCTCAGGCCATGTTCATCCAATATATCTCTCGTCATCTTAGCGAGTCTTAACAGACGACTTGCATCGGGCCTAAACATCTCCGTATCTCCTTTCCTGAGAGGATGCTCGTTTATTGCTCTAAGTATTGGAATCACACCGATACCCGCCAGATCCTCCACTCCTTTTCTCACCGTCTCATCGGATTCACCAAGGCCAATTATGAAGTTTGAAAAGACGCGATTTTTTCCATAAATATCAACTGCTTCTCTGAGCGATTTTATTATATAATCAAGCGAAAGGTCACTGCATACGCGCTTGAAGATATCAGGGTCCATCGTCTCAACGTTGTATTTGATCTCAATTGCCCCGGCTTCCTTGAGTAACAATGATGAGTCATCGGTTGGGTATACCGATACGCCTATCGGAACTTCGTACTTCGCAAGCGTTTTTACAAGGGAAACGACCCTCTCAACCTCCTCTTCGGGAGATATAGCAACACCGGATGTGA
>JAXHUQ010000163.1:0-2299 GCA_034189535.1 Halobacteriota archaeon
CATCTGAGTCCCTGTACTGGATTATAACCGGTACTTCTGTAACGTCACCACTCAATCGCATATGAAGTTCGAAGCTTCCGAAGTCATCGACCTCCAGTGTTCCCACGAAGTAGCTCTTGTAAGGTTGTATTGGCTCAACACCACTCGTATTTTCTGTTTTTATAAGAATGCTTCGGGCAACATCTGTTCCGATGTTATCCAGCTCTCCTGCTATGACATAAGTGTTTAATCCTAAGGATCGTTCCGTTGTTACACCTGTCAATAGTATCTCTGCTTCTTTACCTTCTGAAACATCAATGGGGACAATGATCGTTTCACTATGCCAGTTATCTCCATTTCTGTAAACAACCTCAAAATCGATATTGTTCGTATATCTGGACTGCGGGGTTATGTTAAAAGAAGCAGGCTTCATCTCGTTTCCTTCAATCGTACCAATGAAGAATTTTGATGGTGTGATAAGTGTGTTACCACCCTTTGGTGTAACACTTACACCGCTCACCGAGTTCGGCCTTGTGTTGGAGACACCGATCTTCACCTCAGATCTCTCATTTTGTGGTAGGAATTCCGGGAGATCGAGAATTGCCAAAGTTATCGGTGTACTGTCCACCCTGACTGGAACTTTATAAGATATATCCTCTGTCGCCTCAAGATCCACATCTATTCTGGGAAAGTACATACCGTCCGTGACATCTGCTTCAATCTCGAATGTGAAGAGGAGTGACTCACCCGCTCCCAACTCACCGACGTTGTAATATTTACCATTCAGGATTTTAAGGTCGCGGCTGTAAAGTTCGACACTCCTGATATCAGCACTCATCATGTAAACTGTTGGATCTGTCGCACTCACCTGAATCGGATTTTTTGCCGTATTTTTTATCGTAATGCCAATTGTTCCTGTATCGCCCTTCATCAGTACGTCCGGATAGACCTCATAACCGGTAACGATTATTGCGGGTTGTGGTACGTTATCAGTAGACTGTGCCTCTGCATATATGACAGGAATCGCAGATAAGGTTATAACAATAAATAGTAAAATGAAAAGAACTCGCTTCATCATTAAGCACCCATAGCGAAGAAAGTACTGTAAACAGAATAGGTGATAAAGATACCTGTCAAAATGGCAACTGTGATAAATGAATCGCGCACAGAGAGTTTTCTTGCATGTCTCATGGCGAATATCCAGATACTCGCACTCCATAGAGCGAAGACGATGCCCAGTAGGGCAGAGGCTTGCATTGCAGGGTTTGAGAGCATGGCTTGACTTATATACTCCTCTATAAGCTCCGGGTTTTCCATTGGTATCTGTATTCTTGAGAGGGTTGGAATGGCATAGGTAACCATTACAAAAAGACTTATTATTCCACTAAATATCGAGGGTATAAACCCGTAACCGGTGAACTCGAGAGTTCTTTTAAACTCACCATCTCCTTTGAAGGCTGACGAGATCAGATGAAAGACGATGGCATAGATCGGCCAGATGGCAATTATCACAACTGCACCTACAACAAGGGAGAATACTCCAATAACAGCCATCATAGGGCCTGAGTCGGCAGGAATTGGTAAGCTGCCCATGACTGCATTGAAAGTAAGATATCCTGAGATTCCACCTATAATTGCCTGCACAAGAACTATCAAAAACGGGGTCCTCAAACTCACTTCTTCTTCCATCTTCTCTTCAAAGAATCTGTTAGGGTTGGTCAATACTTGAGTTATATTTGGCATATTTTCCACCTCTTGATAGAAATTAATCTACGCCGAGTACTATAATACCTTTACCATTGAATTTGTTAAAAGAGAAAGGTTTTATATCATCCAAAACATAATCTAGGGTTTAGTATGACTTCCTCATTTACGCTGCCGCCACCTGTTAAAATACTTAAGTTCTTCACGGAAAACGAATGTAGGAGGCTTGCCATAGGTGAACTTAAATCTATTGTTGAGGAGTCTGAGGACGGGATTCAAAGGATAATTGAAGGACTCGTCAAAAGAGGTCTTCTCGCTCAGGAAGGGAGATTCTACTATTATGAAGAGACTCCAAAATCCCGGGAACTTGCAGATAAGATCTTACAAGTTTATGAAAAGGCCAGAAAACCTCCAAAGGAAGAGATATTCAAGGAATTGGTCTCTAATATGTCAATGAATCCGTATTCACTCGAAAAGAGACTGATTGAAGAAGGCTTCACTCCTGAAGAGGCGGAAGAACTGATGGTGAAGGAACTGGATAAGTTCGTAAGTGAGAAGATGCCTCGGTTCAAGACTTTACACGGCTACAAATGAGCTTTTTTTAATTATTGGGCCT
>JAXHUQ010000164.1:0-2273 GCA_034189535.1 Halobacteriota archaeon
ATTTCATAAACGAGTTTAAGATGTGAATTTCACCGGCTATGTTAGAATGATTAACAGATCACCCATGAGACTGGCATGATTTTTTTATTTTCGGTTAGGTGCTATTTAGTAGGACAATATCCATTGTCAACATCGCCCATTTTTTACGAAAGCAGAACACTGTATAAATAGTAAAATATATGAATTACAATTTTAAACTATTGCGCAGATGCACGAGGTGTAATCTTCACCTCATGCGGGGGCATATACATGGATATAATTGTTTGTGTAAAAAGAGTACCGGATACGTCGGAAGCTGACGTTGTAATTGATAGTAGCGGCAAGAATATCGACTCTGAAGACCTCACTTTTGATATAAACGAGTGGGATAACTATGCAATTGAAGAGGCAATACTGATAAAAGAGAAGATCGGTGGCACAGTGACTGCAATAACTATAGGCCCTGAAGAGTCAAATGAGGTTCTTAGAAGGTGTATGGCAAAAGGTGCAGATAATGCTATCAGGCTGGATGATGATGCATTTGAAGGTTCTGATGGTTATGCCATAGCTAAAATCTTGTATAATGCGATAAAGGATATGCAGTATGATGCAGTCTTTTTGGGTGCTCAAGCAGGAGATGACGGATACGGTGTCGTCGGACCAATGCTTGCAGAGATGTTAGGTTTACCTCATGCGACACTTGTAACAAAAGTTGATCTGGAGGATGGGAAAGCCAAGGTTCACAGAGAACTTGAAGGTGGACTTGAAGAGGTTGTTGACATTAATTTGCCGACTGTTCTTGGTATTCAGACTGGAATCAATGAACCAAGGTATGTCTCCATAATGGGCATCAGAAAGGTGGCAAAGAAGGAGATACCCGTCAAAGGACTTGGCGATCTTGGACTTTCAGCAGATGATGTTGGAGAGGCGGGATCAAAGACAAAGATTGAGAGCATGTATATCCCAGAAGTGGGTGAAGTGGCAGAGATTATTGAAGGTACACCCGATGAAGCAGCAGGTAAACTGGCACAGATTTTAAAAGAGAAAGGATTGTTGGGGTGATCAAATATGGAGATACTTGTTTTAGCTGAACATAGAAGAGGTGAGCTTAGAGAGATCTCGCTTGAGATGCTGAGCAAAGCTCACGAGATAGCCGAAAAGATTGGAGCCGAGACGACAGCTGTCCTGCTCGGAAGTGGCGTCAAGGACTTCGCTGATAATCTCGCAAATTATGCAAATAAAGTTCTTCTTATAGACGATGCCAAACTTGAGAATTTCAATGCCGAGTCATATCAGAAGGTACTTTCAGCACTTATAAATGAGCGCAATCCGGCAATGACCATGATAGGACATTCTGCCTTTGGTATGGATCTTGCACCGGCTCTTGCTGTTGAACTTGATCTACCACTGGCAACCGATTGTATTGATCTTGAGGTTGATGGTGGCTCTGTATTCGCTATACGACAGATTTACAGTGGTAAGGTCAATGTAAAAGTTTCATTCAGTGGTGCTGATAAATGTATGGTAACCATGAGGGCATCAGCATGTCCGGTTACAGAAGGAATGCAGCTTGGCGGCACAATCGAGACTATTGACTCGCCACTCACGGAAGATATTGACTATAAAGTCTTTTCAGGATATGAAGAGGCAGCTGCCGGAGACGTGGATATTACAGTTGCGGACATTCTTGTAGGAGTTGGCAGAGGTATCGGAGATCCTGATAACTTGGAGATGGTTGAAGAGCTCGCAAAAGCAATGGGCGGAGTAGTTGCATGTTCACGTCCTGTTGTTGACAAGAAGTGGCTTCCAAAGGACCGCCAAGTCGGAACATCAGGAAAGACTGTAAAACCGAAACTGTACTTGGCTGTAGGTATAAGCGGTGCATTCCAGCATCTTGCAGGTATGAACTGTTCAGATCTTATCATTGCGATAAACAAAGATCCGAAAGCGCCTATATTTGCTGCAGCACAATACGGTATTGTAGCTGACCTGTTCAAGGTTGTTCCTGCACTAAAAGACAAAATAAACGAACTTAAATAAGTATTTGAAAAGAGATAAGGGAGAGTCTTTATTAAGATCTGACTCTCTCCTTTTTATAAAATATCAAAACCTATAGTTTGTTATAATGAGATCCCCTACTTTGTATCTCTTTCCATCGGATCTTACCCACCGCGTAACCTCCAGGTTAAAAACATTAAATGAATCTTCATATAATGATCTGATGTAAGGAATATCAGCGTTCGAGATCATAACAAAGCATCCCATTTCATCTAATTCTCTTGCTATCAAAGCTA
>JAXHUQ010000165.1:0-2242 GCA_034189535.1 Halobacteriota archaeon
CTTCAATACTCTCAGCTATCTCCTCAACTGCATCAGAGTCCTCAACTTTAACCTGTATCGACGAAAACTGGTTAGAATCCAAATCCAAATCAAGAATTTCTCTTGCGGAATCCTCAGGCATGAAGATGGACCGATCATCACCTCCTGTTCCACCCGACTCAGTAAGTATACCGACTATTCTGAAAGACTTTCCTTCGATAGATATCTGGGTATTTATCAGTAGTGGCTGCTTGAACATCTCACTAGCAATACTATCTCCCATTACAATGGCGTTATTATCACCTGATGATAGATACCTTCCTGATGCCAGTTCAGAGGTAGTAATCTCCTTCCACACCATAGTATCCACCCCTTGAATCGAGACCGACGCAGTCTCGGATAGATAAGTGATCTCTCCAGTACCGGAAACAACACCATTTACAAACTTGACTCCGGAAACAGATTTGATGTTCAGGATATCTTTGTCAGTCAGATCATCATCAGTCTCTGATTCATGATCTGATGACCCCCTCGTACCACCACCTGGTCCTCCAAATCCCGAAGCCCTGCTATAACCCGGTGTAACGGTGATTATATCCGCACCAAGACCACCCAACCGGCTCGTGACGCTCTCTTCCATGCCTGCACCCATGGATAGTATTGAAACGACAGCCGCTACACCAATGATAATGCCAAGGATTGTAAGCCAACTCCTTAAGCCTCTCTGCGTCAGACTATTCATCGATATCTGCAATATGTCAATGTTCTTCAATTCTTCCTCCCCTTCTTCCCAAATATGTGAAATACAGCTACTATTCCGATTATTCCAACTATGCCCACCAATAGGTATAAGGTGCCATTGCTTTCTTGAGATAAATCCATTGATTGACGTTCTCTTTCACTACCAGCGGCACCAACTATCCCGGATGTTGAACCGAGTGATGATTCAGTGCCCATTTCAACTTCCTTTTTTACTGTTATTCTATCGCCCAAGTCACTTGTGTAGGAGATCTCAACAACAAGATCATTCATCTTGCTCCTTATGGCTTCATTTTCTACAACCTGAAAAGTCGCAAGAGTATAGTCTCCGGCATCCAGATTACCCATGGTTACAGCAGAGGAACCTGTAACTCTGAAATTTTCTTGCTCGGGTATCTTCACAATCGTAGAATATGCAGTATTTACCCCTATGTTTGCTATTGCAAGCGTCGTAGAGGTTGTTGTTGAATCCTGTACAACTACCTCAAAATCTGTCGAGCTACTTACGAGTATACCTACCTGTGAGGAAATATTTTGTTTTTCTCCGGTCTGATCATAGTACTCCATTCCGATTGTGAGAGGATACACCCCCGGAGTTGTGGCTGAGCTTATAATTACATCAACAGGAACTCTGATACTCTCAGCTGCACTTAAAGACTGAATCATCAGATGGTTATCCGATCCGAGTGGGAGAATCATATCATCAAGGGATTTCCATATAATTGTAATGTCATTTATTTGATCTTTTCCATTATTTTCAAAATCAAAGACCAATGTTGTAGTATCTCCTGCATTCAGTGAGTTGGGACTGACAGATGTTAGTTCCAGAGCTGTTGGGGTTTGAACTGTGATTATTGCCTTCTGATTGACCCTACTGAATGTTAAATTATCGGAGTAATCGATATAAAAATCAACGGTGTAATATCCTGATTGGGTATTCTTTGGAATAGAGAATTTAAAGGGCATATCTACAGATCCACCGGCACTTAAAGACCCCAGATTAACTACCCAGCTTCCGGATCTTTCTATTTCATCTGTCCAGTCACCAACTGTGATCTTTATGTTGCTTGCAGTAGAGTCTCCGCTATTTTTTAATGACAATTGGATATAGCCATCACTTTCAGGAGTAAGTAGAGAAGGATAAACTGAGTATGTTGTCTGAAGTGATGGTCCTGATACCTGATTTGCTGATACTTCGACTGAAAAAAGACTTGACAGTATTACAACTGCTAAAAATAACGATAAGAATGTTTTGTATACTTTCATCTCTATTCACCCCATACAATCCTTCCATCTTTTAGATTAACTGTCCTTTCAGTGCGTTCTGCAATCTCCGGTTCGTGTGTTACAATAACAATCGAGACATTCTCTTCCTTCTGAAGATTCTCTAAAAAATTTATTACTTCTTCACCCGACTTCGTATCTAAATTACCTGTGGGTTCATCTGCCAGAATTATGGGAGGTTTATTTGCAAGAGCTCTGGCTATTGCCACTCGCTGACGTT
>JAXHUQ010000166.1:0-2213 GCA_034189535.1 Halobacteriota archaeon
GGGGCAATCTATCAATATTATTTAATCTTATGTATTCTTTAATTAAATCACTGTAAGTAATAGTATTGCCTTTTTCTATTTCTTTTTCCCTCCAACGATTTAGCCAATATTTTGTCCCAGATTTTTCTTTGAAATCGGGTTGTAATTTATGTACTTCTTTATTGATAAAAAACCAAGTTTTTTTGTTATTTTTGTAATTTTTAATAATAGTATTTAATCTTAGAACATCCTCTACATTGCTTTCATTATTCAATCGTTTCTTTTTTGGAATATTTACTTTGCCCGTTTTAATATATTTTAAAATAATTTCTTCTAATTCATCCTTTCGGATTTTTTCTGCATTTGAAACCTTCTCATCTATTTACTCCAGCGTGTTATTGCGCAAAACGGGATCGTTGTAAACGCTTCGTCGCTTCGCTCCTTGGCCTTCGCACATTTGCCTTCGTTTCACTACGGCAAACGTCGTTTACACCGTGTTATAGGCTGTGCCACGCCCGAATCTTTTATATCAAGTGAAACAAGGATGTTGAGCTTGATTATCTTCTATAACGCCGCAAATCAGCCGCGCGGCTTTTTGCGTCGGCTGAATTTGCATGGTTAGGTATTCTTTTAATTTTAAACTCTTATGATCTTGTCTCGTGCCGAAAGTTTAAAATCGATATTGGTTAATCGCTTTAAATGGTATAGCAAACCGTCACCATAATCTCTCGGGTTTTTTCCATTGAATCCATAGCTGTCGTGCACTTGGCTGTTCTCATTGAATGCTTTTATCAATTTTTCAACCTGGCTTTCAGTGAGTCTTTCTATAAACGGCAATATTTCGGAAAGTTTAGTACCACTGTCATAATTGGGACATTCTTGAATTGCATTTATGTATGCATTTAGCATCGGCTCCTTCTTTATTAGGATTTTGGCAATTTCAAAAGGAGCATTATCCCATGTGCTTGTTAGCGCTTGAAATTTGCCGATAAAGCCATATGGATCTTTTCCCAATTTCACTGAAATGATAGGAATACCCCGTCCAAAAGCAAATCCTACTTCCTGGTCTGTCCAAAGGCTGTCATGAAATCCATCTGTCAATAATGCAACAAATGAATCCATAGTATAGAGGGCATTTTCAATCTCGTTTTGCCACTCTGTTGTAGGGTGAATATCCTCGTGTGCCACAAAGCAGGAAATGCCGTAAAATTTTAGTTTGTCTTTTAGCCCAGCAGTCTCCTTTTTCACTTCTGATTTGTGACTAAGAAAAACACGAAAGCAATTTATATCCCATATCCTGCTTGCCACAGGGTCCGGAATGACCCTATTATGTGTGATCAACAGTCCTGAATCTTTACGCCAATCGTGGTCTTCAGGAACCTCCATCTCAAAGAATACTTCTTCAACAAATTCATTTTGTATATCGTGAATTTTATTGAGTCCCTCTCGAATTTCAGATTGCAAATCAGCTTTTTCTTTTACGGTTTTTAGATAAATCGATTCAGGAATCGTCAAATAGAGAGCATGTCCATGCGTGCCACCGTTCCAATTATCATAACTCCATCCAGCATGTACCCTTGGCTTTGAATTGACAATGATATCTTGTAATTGTCTTTGGCCTTCTTTGCCGTAAAATTTCGAAAGCGTTGCCAAATATCGGTCAATCTTTGGGGGAAGTTCGAATTTATCTTCTTGACCGTTCATAATTTAAATACCTTGATCTGTTTCATGATACTAACAAATTAATACATAGTAACTGTATAATTACGCATTAGTATAATTATAAGCATAAATTTTTCTTCATATTTATATATATGTCAACTAATTCTATCTGTATAACCTTCATTTAGTAATGATATACCTAAAACAGTATAATATCATAATAACAATCACAGGTGAATAGCAACCCTTTGTTTCAGCATAGTTTTCGCCTTTTTTATTATTTGTGAGTCACGGACGACGAGCATTTTTTCATGCGTGGCATTGCGCCTAACGGTCAGCGGTATGATTAGTGGCCGGTAGCGGCCTTAGCCGCTATGGCGCAGTTTTTGCCAAAAGCGTCTGGATGGCATCTTACTTTTCATATCGTTGACAGTCGTTGATTATTGTTGGTGATGCATATGAAGATACACCAGGTGCTTTAGATAATGCCTCTGGCACAGTCGTATTGCTATTAATTGCCGAAATGCTTCAGAATTATAAGGGACCTCTTGGCATAGAGCTTATTGCATTTA
>JAXHUQ010000167.1:0-2210 GCA_034189535.1 Halobacteriota archaeon
GTAACCTCCAGGTTAAAAACATTAAATGAATCTTCATATAATGATCTGATGTAAGGAATATCAGCGTTCGAGATCATAACAAAGCATCCCATTTCATCTAATTCTCTTGCTATCAAAGCTAATTCAGTGTGGTTATCCTTGGTAAAACGTTCTTTTGTATAGTGGGTGAAGTAAGAAGTGCCATTTAAGGGCGGATAGGGGGGATCGAGATAAATAAAGTCACCTTCATTTGTGTTAGTCACTGTATCTTTGTAATCTTTATGGGTCAACTTAACATTTGATAGCGCTTTTGATATATCTAATAGATCATTCTTTGAGGGAAGTAAAGGTGGTTCTTTATAACCATATGGGACATTGAAATGACCTTTTTCATTTACTCTCCAGATCCCATTGAAACAAGTTTTATTAAGGTAAATAAATAACGCAGCTTTTGAGTTTGAGAGCCTGGAAGAGTTATATTTATCTCTCATTTTGAGATAATATTCTTTGCTGCTGTTTTCCAAATGTTTCCTTAGGTATTTTGATATTAGTTCTGGATTATTTTTGATTGCAATATAACAGTCAATTAAATCTTTGTTATTATCAGCCAAATATGCTTTTGATGGTGTTATGCGGAAAAATAGACTTCCGGCACCCAAAAAAGGTTCATAATAACAATTTTTACTACAAAAATTTGGTGGAATATAATTCTCAAGATGGCTTACTAATCGACTCTTACCACCAATCCATCTAAGAAAAGGCGTTATTTTTCGATCTTTTTTCATAAAGCCCTATCCATTGAATAATTAATTGTTCTCCGTTAAACGGGGGATTAAAATATCCCTAATTTTTTTAATATACTCCAGCTGAGAATCACTTACGCCACCCTGGGGTGGATGGTCAACAATATTTCGTATATCATTAATTTTAACTAACCAATTTAGTCTCTTCTTCTTCGATTCTGTTGGTTTTGCATCTATTGTAAAAATCTCACCTAATATATCAAAATTCTTGTTGATTATTTCCCACCAATCTATTAAATATAAAAATTTTTCAGGATGATTGTATTCTCCTTTTAGTTCTGCTTGTTCTCTTGCCTTCTTTCTAACTTTTTCAGGAATACCTTTATGCCACCATTCAGATAGACTCTCTCCAAGTTCTTTCTCTAAGCGATCGATGATATATTTCATAATTTCTTTTTCAATTTCACAAACTATTTCATAAGCAAGAGGGTTATTGGTTTTATCTTGACTTTGAATGTATTGTTGAAGACCCGGTGGGTCAAAATTATTGTATTTATGGTTAATCTCCCCCATTAGTGAATAAGAACAAGCACTAAACCCGCCTTCTCCATACCTCTCGCGATAAGAATGAATAATTTGTGGTGATGCCGACCCTAAGTATTGGCAAACTGGTTCTTGATATTTCCAGATCTTTTTTAGTAGTTCAGAAGTATTCATTCTCTTAATGTCTAAATTATCCACATGCTCAAGATGATCCAAAATAGCTTTAAGAATACGGAGTAAAGCTATGAGGCCACTATTTGTGCAGATATATCCCCCTTCACCACTACCAATTTCCCATTGCTTTTGCAAATTTTCACTATTATCGATATAATTATTAAAATAACCCGAGATTATCTCTCTTGCTCTAAATAGTGTACTATCTAAATCATCAACAAACAAAGGACCTGGAGTGATTACTTTTGCCTTTCGAGAACTCACACCACCTAAAAGCTGTCGTTTACGAATTTCATCGGTCAAGGCAGTTAATGTTATATTCCTCGTTTCAGTCCGTTTTCCTCCAACATTAATTATTCTGTCCCTCAATGGTGATGTTCTATGTTCATTTAACTCTTTTACCAATCTAGAAGTTAAAGCTTTAAGTTGTTCACTGGGATTATCAGAGTCCCAATGGATAGTTGCCCAAAGATCATTGAGGAGATTCTTTGAAACCTTAACCTGCTCTCCATTGATATCAACAAATAATTGAGCCTGTATATCGGGCTTTAGGTTCTCAAAAGCGATCACCTGAAGCGTAGCCGTCTTTGCTTCTTCTAGATCAGAATATGCAAATAATCTGTGTTGTCCATCAATGACCCACGCAGTCTTGAATTTAGTTGGCATGTATAATGTCCCAAGTACGGCGTTGTTTCCAGCCATTTCAGCAGCATTATCAAATCTTAAAGGTCTGTTAGTCTCTATATTTATGACAATGCTGGTCGGAAAAAT
>JAXHUQ010000168.1:0-2187 GCA_034189535.1 Halobacteriota archaeon
TTGCAGCACTTCGGGCTCTTGCAACCGAAGGGATTCAAAGAGGCCACATGAACCTGCATGCTAAAAATATCGCCGTCACCGCTGGTGCAGAAGGGGAGATGATAGAGAAGGTAGCAGCCCAAATGGTCCAGGAGAAAGCGATAAGAGTGGACCGGGCAAAAGAGATTCTTGATGAATTGAGTAAATGATTGAGGTGCAAGTAGCACCTCTCAAACTATTTTTATTCCTCATTTTCCAATAGGAGTTCAAGGTAGGAAGTGCGTATCACATCTACTTTATCATATCCAAGCGCATTCAGAATAGAAAAAACCTTTTCTTTCTTTGATAATAAAGCAGCTTCATCAGAAGTCGTCTCAACTTCCATGAAACTTCCAAGTCCTTTTACATCATCAAGAGAGATCATGATATCTCCGATCCTATAGTTTCTACGAGTCTTGGAAACTTCATAAACCTTTGAAAAACCAAGAAGAGTGAGCATTCTATCCATCTCTACTTTATCCTCTATTCCCACCTCAACTTCCTCACGCGTCTTGCTCTCGGAGTCGATCTTTGGACCTTTGTAGGTGATAATATCCTTACTTATGGACTCGGATGTCACGGTCCGTATCCTCAAAGCTTCGTCAGTAGCTGAAAAGTCCCTGTGAGGCGCACCATAGTATACATCAATCTGCTCCTCCGAACCTGAAAACTTTGCTCCGATATCATCTATCTCCGTCTCAATTCCATCATGAGAGAGCCTTACCTTGACTTCAACTTCAATCATCTCGATCGTAGATCCTCGGATCTCTCCTCAACATTAAAAATCCAAAAATAAAGGAGAAGAGAGCTACTGAGACAGATGGGAACATCTCGACGAATGCGTTGCTTCCCCATGGCCGAGGGATATTAAGGAGTGAAAATGAAGAAAGCGAGATGAAACCAAGAAGAGAGGCAAAAATTCCCGACCCCCTCTCAGATTCCCTTATCAGTGCCACCCCAATTGGAATCATTGAAAGCGAGACCAAGAGAAAGAATGTTGTCGAAACAACTACATGCGCTTGTCCTGTTGTTTCAGGAAAGACACCAATTAAGACGAGAGACGCCATATCGATCATCAAAAGTAGAACTCCAACGCGACCTATACCAGACCTTCTTAGCTTGCTTCTTCTTAGTGCATCCGTGAAGAGGATCCCAAAGATACCGCCGGAAATGAGGCCCAAGTTGAATATTATCGATGGTGCCCCGTTAGCAGACCATATCGGCCTCTCACCCGGAGATCTCCCAAGATCACTGAGCCAGTTTTCAGTCCAACTGAACCACGGTGAAAGGTATATTGCCACCGCTATACATGTAAAGGTTACAATGGGGCCTATTATGCCGCACAGAACCTTGAAATTCTTTATTTCTGATCCTATCAAGGCATACTCCAATATATCTACAGACAGCTCAATACTCTTTGAATCTGCTCTTTATGATGGTTTATGATATCTTCCGGTGTACCCCATGTTCCTGCCTTGTCTGCAAGATACATAACAACCTCTTGTAGCTCCTCTTTTGTAGGGTTATCAAAATCCCCACCGGTTTCCCTGAATCCTACCCTTACAAGTGCAGTAACAGTCTTACGAAGATCATCATCTTCTGATGGGCGTCCTTTCTTCTGTTTTATTCTTCTAAAGGTCTCCTTTTGTGCAGCAAAGAAACAGTCTATGATAATATCTCTTGCCTTGGCAGGATTTAGATTCACCACATCCTGATCTTTGACACACCAGAGCTTAAACCTCGCTTCTTCTACCATATTTATCCCCTCAATCTTTTGCCAAAATTACAAGACTTCAATATCGATTATCTCGATCGTCGTTCCCCACATACGCGTTGTTTGAAGATCATCTCGTATCACGGCTTGAAACTCTACCTTGACCCCGTCTTCTCTATAGTCCCAACCTAGGTTTATGGGATCGTATCTTTCCCCATTATCGCATACTATCCCGAAGAATCCTCCTTCAAGATCAACAAATACTACGGTCCCCACTTTTGTTATAGTCTCGTTTGCATTCCCCCCAATCCAGAACGGTAAAAATCCCGCAACAAGGGATAAAAGCATGATCGTTACCATAACAATACTCATAGTTCTCTTCATAACACACCTTTTTACTCATATAATTATGCTCTAATCAGTATATTAATCTGTCGGGGCAAGCTCTTTTCTGC
>JAXHUQ010000169.1:0-2176 GCA_034189535.1 Halobacteriota archaeon
ACTCTTTTGTACTCTTCACGAAGTGCAAAATCAGTTAAGGATTCCATGTATTATAGGTGTCAATGGGATACGATATAGTTCACTGTATTAAGTATTGGTTGGGGTTTTTCGAAGTTCTCAATAGTAATTGTTGTTAGTTTGGTTCAGGTTATTAGATTAGCTATAAAAAAGGAATTCAATACTCCGTTTTGGATTTATTTGACGCTCTTTCTGTTGTTTACTATAATTGATTTATTGGTAGTCCCTGTTAGTAGAGTTACGGGATAAGCAAAAACTTCGATAATATTGCACATAACTGCTGTTATGTGACCGAGCCGAAGGCAAGGCACGAAGTGTCGCAGAGTTCCGAACCCCGCCTACAACTCTTAGTTTCATCTTTTTGTTCCGATGGCAGTAATCCAATTTTTGTCTTCAAGTGTATGAATTTTTATTGAAGAATATCCAGCATTTCTTAAGAATTCTCTAAATTCTTCTGGTGAATGATATTCAAAATTACCTAATTTCGCCCAGTTTGCATTTCTTTTCTCAAATTTCTCATGAATGTAACATTCATTTATAAGCGCCACACAACCTCTAGGTTTTAGTACTCGGTAAATTTCTTTAAGATCCTCTATTAAATCAGGCCAGAAATAATATGATTCTACAGCTGTTACAAGATCAAAGAAATTATTGGGAAAGGGTATAGATTCTACAGAAGCATGTAGAATTTCAACCTTACCTGATTTGGTAAACTTTTTATTGATTTTGTTTGCTACTGCCACTGAGTCTTCTGAGTAATCAATACCATATACTTTTCCTTCAGTGGCTATTTTGGCCATAGTATTGATGGTTTTTCCTCCACCACAGCCTACATCAAGAACTATATAGTCTTGGTGTATTGAGAGATGGTTTAGTCCCCATCCGGCGACTTTATGACCATAATTCATTCCCCTTGCCATAAGTCTACCAAATACTCCTGTAGGTTTTCTGGCTTGCTTTACTATCTTTTCCATTAGTCCCGTGTTTGTTTCCCCCTAAGGCGGGGTTCGGAATTTCATATAAAGGTTTCGGTGTTTGCGAAGTTGCGGAGCGTAGCGAACCGCATACACCATGTTAAGTGAGTGCGATAGCACCGAAGCGACCGCAGGGAGCAGAGAGTCGTGGACGAAGGGCGCCGTTGTAAATTCAATTTGAATCACTCTCCAATTAGAGTTGTATCTCCTCCAGAAGTATATCTTTTATATTCATATTTTTCAAATTTAATTCAATATTTGCTTCATCATTCCAAAGCCTACTAAACATCTCTGAGTAATCTGAAAATTTATTTTTCCCCACCCCACGATTTAGCCAAATATGTACTTCATGACCAAATCCCCTTCGTCCTCCCATCCCAGCAGGTTCATAGGGATTAAATTGGAAAAGCCATCTGTCTACTATAATTAAAGAACCCCTAGGTTGTGTACTGTGAAGCCTTACAGTTAATGTACCTTGTCGCTCTCTCATTCGTTCAAGTTCTATCAAATTCCCCATTGAGGCAATCCAATCCGCTCTAATCCGTCCTGCGTGGACAGATTTTTCTATTTCTTCTCGGTTACGATAAATACGCGCGTTATAATTGAGTAGGAGTACTTGAACTACCCCCTCTTTCTTGAGAAGTTGAAGCAAATATTCAAACCCTCCATGAATAGGATAAAGTGCATTTTCTCCGATAATCTTAACTTCAGAATCTGCACATTTAATAGCATGATTGATAGTATATGCATCACGATATGAAAGAGATATTCCTTCTCTCTCGCCAAGGTGTTCTATTTCAAATGCTTGCTTCAATTTATCTGTATGGGGTACTCGATTAATATTGAGTGTGTCTCCTATGAGTTCAGCTAAATCCTCAAATCCAACCATTGGATTTTTCGCCTCATACAAAGGAAACGATTTTATTGTTTTTTCGTAACCAGGTGGGATTTTCCAATTTTCATGAAGAGCTACATATATCACTGGAATTCCTTTACCCAAGAGAATTCCTATCTCTTGGGAGACGTACTCAGATCTCTGCGTATATTCACTTAAAACTATAATACCTAAATCAGCAATTTTTGCTTGTTCTATGCATTTATTTTTCCAGTCCTCTCCTGCTCGGATCGAAAACTCATCCATAAAAATCTCGACATTAGACCAATTTTTCCTGGTCAAATGATGA
>JAXHUQ010000017.1:0-24136 GCA_034189535.1 Halobacteriota archaeon
GTCGCCTCTTGCGCTGATAACAGTGCAGAGGCTGGTCTACTTCAACCTCTTGTCAGTGCTACTCGGTTTCAACCCACTCATCCTGATGGATGGTTACTACATGTTTATGGATCTTCTCGATGCACCCAATCTGAGGACCGAATCGTTTGCTTTTTTGAGAAAGGTATTTTTGATACCGATAAACACTCTGAGAGGAAAAGATCTTGGATTTGGTAAGTATACGAAGAAGGAGAAGACCGCTTACTCAATTTATGGTGGAATAGCGGGTGTGATAACAGGGACTATTCTAATCTATTCGATATCGATATATGTGGTGATGTGGGATGTTTTGAAAGGGTTTGTTATGGGGGTTTTGGGGTGAAGGATAGCCTTATAGGACGTGGTAAAGTCTTTCTAGGATGAAATGGTAAATGTATGGTAGTGATCAACGAAAAAGAAGCTGAACTTGAGATAAGACGGGAAGACCTCATCAGAAGAATTGAGAGGCTGATTGAGATGGGAGAGGCTGAACTAGCAATAGAACTCTCAAAAGAGGCTTCAAGAATATCCAAAGAGTTAGAGTACTGTAAGGATGTTGAGTTAGTGCGATCCGATACTGGGAAGGACTCAAATAAAAATCCAAAGTCAAAGTATATGGGTGCAGAATTGGAACGTAAAAGACTTTTAAATGAAGTTGCACCGCTCGTGAGGTCGGGTAGTACTGAAGACGCTGCAAAAAAGATAAAAGAAGCTGGAAAACTTACTGAAGAATTGGAAAAACATAAAGAAAGATCAGAACCGGTATACAATAACGAATTCTCATTTGGAGAATTATCCTCCAATTTTTACAAGGGTAATGAGCTAGTTGTTAGAAAGGATGTGCCTGTAGTAACTTTATCAGAAAAGATAGTATCGGCAGCAGTTTTGCCAAATAAAGAGATAGAATATATAACAGAGCACCCTTTCATAGAGGATGCGGTCCTAATTGTTGGAATATCTGCCATTCTGGTCGCGATAAGTGAAATTTTTTCAAATCAGATAAACTCCTACCCGGAAGTGGCTATGACAATTGTTTATGTCTACATCTTATGGGCATCTATCTCTGCGGTAACACATATGATATCTTCGGCATTTGGAGGAGAAGGTGAGTTATACCCACAGATGACAACTATTGTGGGTTACAGCATGATACCGCTTTCTATAGGATATGCACTGGAGATGGTACTCCCGTATGGTATGAATGAGGTTATATACTTGACACTGATCTGGTCAGGAGTTATACTGTCTTATGGAGTTAAACGGTCTCGCAACCTTCCGATAGGTAAATCGATGATATCTGCTTGTGCACTTCTTTTATGGCTAATTATGCTCATTTGAGTGGGCTCTAACCCCCTCTTTTCTGTGAAGATATAGACCTATAACTGCTGCCGAAATCAATGCAAGCGTGATAACTATCCCTAGTGTATTTAGGTAATGGGAGGGTGATGACTCATTTGAAGTTGTCAAAATTGACGAATTGTTCGAATCAGAGGAAACAGCCTGTGATGCGGTATCAAAAGCAGCCATAACATCAATTTTTGGGTTATCTATAATAAACAGCGCGAATATTGAGAAGTGGGATACTTTTGCTGTTGCCGTATTTTCAGTGAAATCGACTGAAGTTTCAAGAGAGGTCCATTCAACACCATCGAAGACCTTAATGACAACAGTATCTCCCTTTGACAGGTCATTAGGATCAAATTTGATTTTTATCGTTACATCGGGAACAAAGGTTGCCCCTTCAGGCCCATAATTAAAAGCGCTTAATGTCCCGTCCAGTGATATCGGACTTATTGTTACGAGTTTTAGTGATTTTCCATTTCCATCAAGTGCGGTTGTTCCTTCCGGAATTGTAATCATTGAGACGCCATCCTCAGATGATATAATTGCAGTGGATTTTACATATCCGGAATTATCAGTTTGAAGATTTCCAGATGGTGAGGAACCACCACCTCCACCACCTCCTCCAGTGGGTGTGGCCGTTGGAGTAGGGACTGAGACAGTAAAAGATCTGTTAGCAGGCGAATGATCTTCATTTCCGGCTTGATCTCTTGCCTTAACACTGAAAGTGTAGTCGCCGTTTGATAAGTCTGTATAAGATTTGCTTGTGTCTGTTGTCCAGCTTGACCAAGAACCATCCAATCTGTAAGAGTACTGAAGTGACGAAGTCTGAGACTGGTTATCCGAACCTGCCCAGGCGAAGCTAAGGTCGTTATATTCGATTGTTCCTGATGGCCCTGATGTGATGTTTGTTTGTGGGACAACATTATCCACTGTGAAGTTCCAGGTTACAGAAGCGATGTTCCGGTTAACTGAGTCATCTGTTATATTCACTGTCACGTTATGGAGGTCATCTGAGTAATTTGACGACTGATTATATACAAGATAACTATCCGTTATGGTGGCATTTGATGTTACATTAACCGAGTCTACATAAATAGTCGTAAGTGAAGTATTGATCCCCGAAGCATCACTGAAATTTGCACTTACGAGGTGTGAGCTACCGTTAATAAATGAGCCGTTGACAGGTGAAAGATTTGAAATAGTAGGTCCGGTAGTATCCTCTGTGACATTCCAGATCCATGTCTGTTGGTCTTCATCGTACTGGTTGTTTGCAACAGCGGTTATGTTCCATATTCCATATGCCGCACTTGTATTAGTATAATTAGCAGTTGTCACTGTTGCGTTCACCTGAATTTGCGTGCCATTTAAGAGCCAGCTCACGTTAACGTCCTGGTCTACGGATATGTTAAAACTCCTTGTTGAACCTACAAAATCACTCACATTAGAAGACGGGCTAAACGATGTGATGTTGGGTAGAGGTATGCCCATCGGTGCGAAGGTACTAAACTCCGTTATGTTGGCAAAAACATAGTTGAGAGAAGTGTTTACTCCACTACCATTCACTTCAGACCAATCCGTAGAGTTGTGTCTAAAGATCCTTAGAGTCGATTCGTTAAATCCTGAGATGTCAGAATAGTCGTAACTCATATTAATTGAAAGCCAGGAGCTAGCTGTCAAGTTTATTGCATTCACATACTTACTGATATTTGAGTACGAAGTTGGACCTGCAGGAGCGGAATCTGTAGTCTTGATCTTGATTCCGTTCCCGTATGTAAATGAGATTGTGGTGGGGTTGTCCCCAGACAATGTGAAATCAATTATTTCATTGTTCTCAGATTTTTCATCCGAATAAAAGTCAAATAACAGGTTAGCTGATGCATTATTCCCCGTGAGTGTGTTGTTATCACTGCCTGAGAGTGCCCCAGCAAGCCTGATACCATAGAAGCTGTTGTTTGTTACTGAATTGTTACTGATAGAGTTATTATTTGAATCATAGAGATAAATCCCATTGACATCACCTCCTGAGCAGGTGTTACCTGTTACTGTGTTGTTGTCACTTGAGTAGAACAAAAAGATACCATAGGAGTTGCTTGTGCAATTGTTACCAGAGATCGTGTTATCACTCGAGTTATCAAGATAGATGCCGGAGTATGTATTGTTTGTCAAAAAGTTGTTTGAGATGTTGCAGTTATTGATTCCTGATCCGAGATATACACCCGCCTTCAATCCGGCATTAGTGTCCCTTAACGTAAATCCACTTATATTCACATAATCCGACGTGGCATTTATAAGATGCTTAGTCGGGTATGCTGCTCTTATAATTGTGTCTATGGGATCTGCCGAAGACGACCTAATGGTAAGAGATTTATTCACTACAATGTTTTCAGAGTAGGTTCCTGAATCCACCTCTATCACATCACCGTTTGTAGTATTCGAATCGTCAATCGCCGCCTGAATCGTGATGAAGTTTTCAATAGTGTTGAGGTTATGGACTGGAGTGGGCACTGATTCTAGCTTTATTACAGTAACACCATAATGAATCATCCCGTCATAATAGTCCCCCCAGACCATTGAATGACTGTTGTGGTCCCAGGTATCATGAAGATAGATGAGATTGGAGGTATCGTTGTAACCGTACCCTAGCATTGTATGACCTTCTACATGGATTAGAACAGGACGTCCTGCATCTATCTCGCTTTGAAAATCCTCGAATGTGAACCCCTCTGCCTTGTACTCTTTAATGTACTGGTTATAATTCTGATAGTTATCTCCATCGTGAGTTACATTATACCCTCGTGACTCGATAAATAACCTGATCCCGTGACAACCAAGCCTGAGGCTAGGTTCATAATCTTGATAATCATAGGTTGGGGCTCCACTAGAATTAAAGGCAAAAATCGTACCTCCGTCTGTGTTGTAACTATAATTCATCCACTGATTTGTGCCCATGAAGTCAGCAGTACAATTACCGTGTACGTGTTCTTCCCAATTCCCCACCCAAGGATCAGGACCTTCGGAACCATAAGATATCCAGTAATCATCAACATGCCCTTTCTTTGCAAGCCCGTCATAACCCATATGTGTTGCACTGAGAGGGCATTCTCCAGAACCCCAATATGAGTTGTTAAGAGGACATAAACCTCCATTAGCTGGCCCTTCGTACATATCAGGATAACCTGTTCTATCATAGTAACCAAACATCATCGCTGCTGAAGTTGCGGCACATCCATAGGACCAATCAAATGCAGGCACCTCATTGATAATCCCGTCAGCCTGCATTAGTTCAATATCTGAGGTTACTTTAAATGTTATTCTTTCTTCAGGAGGTCTTCCGGGAACAGCAATGAGATCGATCTCTCGCCCTTCTTCGTCCACATACGTCCTAATTAAACTCGAATCTTTAAAGAGACTTTTTGGAGACAATTCTTCTGCAATGGCATTGACAAATGAATTTCCGTAACTTAAACTGTCATTGAAATTATTGTGGCAAAGGGATGTATTTTGTGCAACGTCGAGCACTATTTCTGCACATCCGCTTCCGTGAACCTCTCCACCGCCCGTGATATCTCCTGTATATGATACAGCTTCCACCACATTCCAGATCTCGGAGCTTGAATTATAATTTTGATAATTTGTTGTGGCTGAATGGGGGCATGCCGAATTATTTAGAATGATTTCGTTAGGTACTCCTTCACCCTCTGCAAAAACATTTACAAATAGCGATGAGACCATCAGTGCAATTAAAGCAAAACGAAAAAGTTTATAGCTCAATCTCGTCCTTAATTCCCCCCAAACCTGATATATCGGTTTATTAGTAAATCCCTGACGTTCGAATATTTAAAGTTTATGCATTAATAATCGTAAAAACTTGATAAGTAAACGATGGGCCCGCGGAGATTTGAACTCCGGACCTCACGGTTATCAGCCGTGCGCTCCGACCAGGCTAAGCTACGGGCCCATCCGTTTTTTAATATTTGCAAACAACAATAAACCACAAACACTTTAATATTTCCATTATAGTATGTTTAGTACATAATTTAAGGGCCGGTAGATCAGCTGGAAGATCGTCACCTTGGCATGGTGGAGGCCTCGGGTTCAAATCCCGACCGGTCCAGTATTGTAACTCATGATATTGGTAAAGCTATTGGGATAGAACATCCCTTCTTTTTAGGAGGTTAGTCATCTGAGCGAAAATATAATCGATTTGGTAACATTACCTGATCTATTTACCGTAGTAAACGCTTTACTCGGACTTACTGCAGTACTCATGGTTCTGAATGGCGAATCCTCGGGAGCCCCGATACTGATACTCTTGGCAGTTGTTGTTGATGGAATGGATGGCTTTCTTGCAAGAAATGTCGAGGATGGGAGACTAGGCTCGGATCTTGACTCTTTTGCAGACCTTCTATCATTTGGTGTAGCTCCTGTTGTTCTCATATATTCACTCGCTCCATGGTCGATTATGATCCACCTATTCACAGCATTTTTATCGGCATACCTTGTCTGTGGCATTCTCAGACTTGCAAGGTACAACGTCTCAGAACGCACCGAAAGATTTGTTGGTCTTCCGATAACTGCCGGTGGCCTCTGTCTTGCAACGTACATCATGGCCCAACCACTTCTTGGTATCAGTTTTCTCTTCGTGATCGTATTGTTGGGCATCATTTCGGTACTTATGATAAGCAATATCAGCTATCCGAGGGTCTCGAGTCCGCATGCTTCTGTGATCATAGCATCCTTAATCCTTGCAATAATTGCCACCTACTACTTCGATCTCTTCATTTATAGACATATATCTCTTCTCCTGTTTGGTATGTTTACACTTTATTTATTCAGTCCATGGATCATGAGGGAGAGGTCTTTATGACAAAAGATAGAGATAACGCATTATTTGAGGCAGGGATTAAACTTGGCGCTCTCTACCACCAATTCGTCGGATCTCCAATAAACCTAGAGACAGTGCAGAGCCTGGAGGAGGCAATTGAAAAGAGCATATCACTTCAGCCATATGTCAAGTCCGTTAAGGTTACAATTAACAGAAGTGTGATAGAAGAGATGCTGAACAGCTTCGGGTATTGTGAGCTTTCGGGGAGGATGCTGGACGTTGATCTGGTGGTAAATGTCGGAACAGTTGAAGTGCATGCTGGCATAGCCTACAATATGGATATGGAGTATCCATTGATGGCGGTCAAGGAGGTTACTGGAGGCCCGTAGATATAAAATTCGAAAGTTAGATATTCTACCAGATCAAAGAGCCAGCCAGAAGCTCAATCATTATTATTGGTGAATTTATGCTCTTCTGGACGCCTATAGTCGATTTGTCGGTAATCAGCATTCTTCTTCTCATCGCAACGGTGCTTCGAGCAAGATATGAATTTATACAGAGGCTTCTGATACCAAATGCACTGCTTGCAGGTTTTATCGGTCTGATAATACGTTTTATCCTTCAAAGATATTTTGGTTTTACTATAATCGATACACAGTACGGTACTGCTTACGTCTATCATCTCTTGAACCTCTCTTTTGCCGCACTTGCAATTACTGCACCAATACCCTTCAGATCAATAGTTACAGCTAAGCTAAAAGGGCCGTCAAGTACCGGTATCTACATGAGTTTCATGCTATGTCTGCAGAGTTTTGTCGGATTTTTGGTGACAATAATACTCATCAGGACTTTTTACCCTGATCTCTTTGCTAGCTTCGGATTCATGATGGCATGGGGTTTCACACTCGGCCCCGGACAGGCCGCATCGATAGGCCAGGGTCTTGAGACGGTGGGATTTACGCACGGAAGTTCAATAGGGCTGATATTTGGTGCCCTCGGATTCGCATGGGCCTGTTTTATAGGAATACCCCTCATTCACTGGGGAATCAGGAAAGGATACGCATCTTTTGTGAAGAGTCCTGATGAGATACGTGGTCTAAGTGGAATTCTTGGCAAGGGATCCAGATCGCAGTCTGCCGGAAAGCTGACCACTTCCTCCGAAGCAATAGACACCTTAACTCTTCAACTCGTATTATGCGCCCTTGTTTATTTCCTCGCATATTCACTAGTTAACTCAATGGTTACGGCATCCGAGGCAAGAGGATCTGAGATGGGGGGAGTGTTGTGGGGTTTTGTCTTCCTTTTTACTGCAATGATCGGTGTGCAGGTCAGGTATTTTATGGATAGGCTGAAAGTTGGGCATGTGGTTGACCCCGGGATTCAGACGCGGATATCCGGTACCTGCGTAGACTATATGGTTGCCACAGCTGTTACCATCATTCCCCTCACAATTGCATGGGAGTATGCAGTCCCGATAGTTCTAATCGGAACAATCGGTGGAATTACCACGCTTCTTGTTACAATGTGGCTCACCAAAAGGATATGGGACGATCACCATTTCGAGAGATTGATACTCTGCTACGGAACACTCACAGGAACGATAGGTACCGGAATGGCCCTTCTAAGAGTTATCGATCCACATTACAGATCGCCAGTGGCATTGCATTATGCACTTGGGATGTGGCTCACACTCTTGTTCATGGCACCTCTTCTTGTTTTACAGAATCTAACGGTCAGCATGGGTAAAGAGATTGTCCTTGTAATCCTTTTTGCTTATACGTGCTTCCTGTTCAGTATGTGGAGGGTAATGAGACTCTGGACCAAAAAAAAGCCATTTACAAAGCTCTGGCCTGAAGAATAGGTGACCAAAGGCCACCGTCTTCTTTTAAAAAAGTTTATGAAATTATTCCAATCAGGTCTGCGACCCTGTTCGAATATCCCCACTCATTGTCGTACCATGAGAGTACCTTCACAAGATCTCCGATAACATAAGTGGAGAGTGCATCTACAATGGAAGAGTTGGGATTACCCACATAATCGATAGATACGAGCGGCTCGTAAGAGATGTCAAGTATACCCTTCATATCACCTTTAGACACCTCCTCAAACGCTCCGTTGATCTCTTCCTTTGTTGCCTCTTTTCCAAGGGTTGCAGATAGATCGACAATCGAGACGTCGGATGTCGGTATCCTCATTGCCAGGCCGTCGAGCTTTCCTTTAAGTTCAGGAAGTACAAGACCGACTGCTTTACTTGCACCGGTTGTCGTCGGAATCATGGAGATTGCTGCTGCCCTGGCTCTTCTCATATCCTTGTGTTGAATGTCAAGCAAGGATTGATCACTTGTATAGGCATGCACAGTCGTCATAAGCCCTTTCTTAAGTTCAAATCTGTCGTTGAGAACTTTAGCTATCGGTGCGAGACAGTTGGTCGTGCAAGACGCGTTGGATATTATGTTGTGCTTATCCGGGTCGTAATCACCATCGTTGACACCTATCACAACTGTGAAGTCCGGTTCTTTTGCCGGGGCAGAGATAATTACCTTTTTACATCCAGCTTGAAGGTGTTTTGACGCATTTTCACGATCTACGAACCTACCTGTTGACTCGACAACGATGTCAACACCAAGATCGCCCCACGGCAGACTGGCAGGATCCCTCTCAGACACTACCTTTACCTCTTTACCACCAACTATGATTGCATCGTCGCTAGATCCGACATCTTCGCTCAGTTTACCATGAACCGAGTCATATTTCAGCAGATGCGCGAGTGTTTCAGGGCTCGTGAGATCATTCACAGCCACGATATCAATATCTTTCTTGGCAAGAGATGCTCGAAATACATTTCTGCCAATCCTTCCGAATCCATTTATTCCAACTTTTATAGACATTATATGCCCCTCTTTTTTTAGATAATTACAGCTAATCTACTTAAGCTTATCCAACGAAGGAGAAGAACCGGTCGCTTCTTTTCACCACAAGTAACTTTTTTACGGCAGTTAAGCAAAAACGTATTTGCATGAGTAAGACAGACCAAGTGTTACATGAAAGTGGTGGGGATCGATCCGGGAATTGCGATTACTGGTTTCGGAATAATTGAAGTAAATTCTAAGAGAAACTTTGACGTGAAAGAGTACGGATGCATAAGAACTCCCAAAGGGGATACTCCCTCAAGACTCAAGAAGGTCTACGACGATCTGAGCGAACTTCTAAAAGTTCATCATCCAGATACGATCGCAGTTGAAGAACTCTTCATGTACAAGAATGTGAAGACTGCCATGTCTGTATCACAATCTAGAGGTGTCATCATCCTTGCAGGGGTAAACCAAGGACTTGAGGTTGCAGAGTACACACCGTTACAGGTCAAACAATCCGTGGTGGGTTATGGTCGTGCAACGAAGAACCAAGTCCAGCAGATGGTAAAGACAATACTCAATCTCGATGAGATACCAAGACCGGATGATGCCGCAGACGCTCTTGCTGTCGCCATATGTCATATGAACTCTGCGAGTTTGAAGAAAGCTATTGTATAAACCGACCCGTTTACTCTTTCTTAGTCCCCCATCTCCATTAAATCTGTTCCCATCACCCTGAACATGATCAACTCTTCAACTTTCGGGATATGATCTGTAATCCCTACTGCTATTATCATGTCATTTTAAATTGAAGGGGAGCATATAATGTAGGGGGCAGTAAGAAAAAATTGCGGGGTGGAAAACCTGAGTATAGGGGGATGGTTGATATGAAAATTATAATTGGTTAAATTTTGGTGGTGTTGCTTTTAGTAACACATGTTTTAATAATTACAGTGCTTGTTATCGCTCAATTACCAATTTGATCAGATGGTTTGCTAATTCCTTCCCCTATATCTACTCTTCTCTTTTGACTCCACTCAAGAACATGGCTATCCTGACAGAACGCCTTGACATAAAAAATGAATTTTTTAAGATAGCTCCCGATTACCTCATATACTTCCTTGCAAATATCGCTATGAATGCAGCCCACATAAATGTTCCAAAGATGGCCTCAACACTTGCCAATGCTTGGTAGACCCCGGACTTTGGATGATAATCTCCATATCCCACTGTGGTGGCTGTAGCAACACTAAAATATATATTCTCCCACAGAGAATTTGCACCCTCTACGCCACCCCCAATCCAGAATAGAAGGGCACATGCAATTAAAACAGATAACCAGGTGATAAACACCCTCTCCCACTTTGTCCCATACCCAAAGATGTACTGGACGGGCAGCTCTAAAATTCTTATAGTACCCTTCTTCTGTCTCCTCCTTGCCTCCATCTCGTGATAGAAATAATAGTCTGCTTCATCTCTGTTTCCAACATCTTCATATATCTTTCTTGCTCTTCTACATGCCTCTTCTTGAGCTCCTGCTTTTTTGAACTTTGCATCCTTGAAACTCAATTCCCCCTTCACCTCGGCGAGATGGAAACGAAGATCTCCATTCACCTCAGCTCTGTTAAACCAGGCAAGTCCACCTACCTTAACCTCAATGAAGAGAAGATCTCCGCCTATTTTAGAATCAAAAAACGATGCATCTCCTCCCACCCTAGCCCCATTGAACCAAGCGAGCCCACCTATCTCGGATTCAGAAAATGAAAGATCTCTGCCTATCCTGGCATCGGCAAATATGGCATCGCCACCAATCTTGATACCATCAAATGAAGCATTTCTGCCCATTGTAGCGTCAATAAACAAAGCATCCCTTTTGATAACCCCGTCCATAAAATTAAGATCATTTTCAACCGTAATCACAGAAAAGTTTGCTTCTATAAGCTTTGCACCCTCAAAATTGAAATCTCCTTCTCCAACCTTCTCTTCAACCTTCTTCTCCTTCAACTCACTTAAAATCTTAAATTCCTCGCCGTCTTCATCTTCCGGGGGATCGATATGAAGTATACAATATTCAGAATCTGGCTGGGCCTCTTCCTGGCATTTATCTCCATCCCGAAATCTGTATTGGCAGGTCTTCATTATTATCCTCTAAAAATACCCAAAGAATAATACACACAAGTTAAAATAAACTTTCACGATTGATTTTTTACTGTCCCGAAGAGCGGTTCTTCATACCCGGAATCTAAAATTTTTCCGCTACATTTTTTTATTTTCATAAATTACTGGTAGAATATATGACAAAATTAGGATTTATTTTTTACACTCCATTTTGGAGGAATATTTATATAGAATGAGTTGTATTTATTGATACATAGATTGGTGATTTGAAGTGTATCTGATCGTAGCAAAATACTCTGATGATGCTGAGAGAAAGAGGGTAGAATACTCACTGGAGCGATGGAAGAGTTCGATGAATATCTCGAAACCAGAGGGTATTGTCTCCATTGCCGAGGGAGATGGTATAGAGGAATTGCTTGAGGACCTTTATGCGAGAATCTCAAAGGAGAATATCAAGGTGTATAGTCTGAGAGAGGCATCACTGGAGGTTGAGGAGAATGAGAAGCAGATAAAGGTTGATCTGGAGGGTGAGATGGAGACGATTGAGAGGTTTGTGGGTTTTGTTATGGCGAAGATTAAGGCGGTAGTAAAGTACGAGTCATCCATGGGTAAATTGTATGAGGTTTATACAAAGAAAGGTGGGGCTGACATTGAGACTGTCCTGAACCCTTCGCCTGGCAAGGTTACTGTAAGTATCAGGATAAAGGGGTATGGTGATGTCACCGAGCTTGTTTATGATAAGATTGTAAGTGAGCTTGAGTTTTTTAAAGGAGTGTGATGTGTATGGGTCTATTTTCGGATACCGATTGGGGCTGCATAAAGGAGCTTTTAAGGCCGGTTGAGCGTGTTCTGGGAAGCGATCTTGAGAAGCTTAAAAGGATGGATGAGATCAAACGTACGGAGATCTGGAACAACATAGCAAGCAATCTTGAAAAGTTTGAGGAGAGGGTATGTGGAGACGTTGAGGCTGATATCTCTGAAGAGATCTCAGGGAAATTTAGCCTTGCTCGGCTTCTTCTTGCAACAACGGCGTATGTGAATTGCGAGGATAGTCAGATAATAAAGAAGTTCAATGAGACGGAGCTGAATTTGCTCAAGGATCTCGAGAGGTATGTGGCATTCGAGATCCTTTCGATCGATGAGAGTGTCGAGAGGATTGGGAGAAAGGAGGCAGGGCTCTACGAGATGATTACAGATTATTATGAGAAGGGGTACAACAACTTAGATGAGATTCTTGACGACCCGTCTATTCTGCGCGACCTCAAGGTTGCTCTTAAAAACAGGTACACCAAGAATCATAAGAGGATGAAGGAGATAACGATAGCCTGTATCGAGCGTTATGGGTTGTCGTGGATGAAGGCGAGTATCATCGCCAAGATAAAGGAGTCAGAAGAGAGACGCAATGAGATATTAAGTGAGTCTCAACAGAAGATTGAGGAACTTGAGGAAAAGCTTCAGCATTTCGGTGCTCTTGAGGCGGATAAGATGGCCCTAAGTGGACGGATATCACAACTTGAAGCCGATCTTCTTCGTGAGGGGATGGAGAAGGATACCGCATTGAAGGCTCTCGAGTCTATCGAATCCGATAAAAAGAGGCTTGATCAGAGATACTCCGAGATGGCCAGGCTACTCGATGATCAGATGGGTAGCATCGAGGAGAAGAGAAGGGAGCTTGAGGGAAAAGAGGCTGAGCTTGAGATCGAACGTCTTGAGTATAAGAAACAGATGCAAGAAGAGAACCAGAGGATGGTTGAAGGGGAACTGAGGGAGATTTCTATACTGAAAGAAGAACTTCAGAATAAGGAGGATGCTCTTGCAGAGGATAAGAGGGAGGTGGAGCTCAAGAAGGGCGAGATCTCTGAGAAACTCGATCAACTTGCAGAGGTGATATCAGGTAAACCTATTCGCTTTGTTACTAGAGAGGATGCTAAGCTTTGTGAGCTGAATTACATAGCGAGGTTTGATAAGAAGATGCATGAGTTCCCCCTGAAACTCTTCAACCCTCTCGATGATAAAGAATACAAGATAAAGTCCTGGGAGAACCATTACCGCAACGACTCACGAGAAGAGGCATTCACAGAAGATGTGGAATTCTTTGAGATTGAAACTAACCCGCTGAACATCCGATCTGTTTATCTTGTCGAAGAAAAGAGGTTCAAGCTCTTTGGGGAGGGGGTGAAGAAGATAGCAGTGGAAGCTGTTTCTTTCAACCACCTGCGAGACTTCGCAAATTATGGCTTTGACACAAGTCGTGCCACGCTTTCAGAGTTTCTGATGCTTTTATCCAGATCAATAAGTAGCGCAGAGATCGGTAAGTACCTTCATATTATTGGCATTACATCGCCTACGGGCTGGGATGAGAGGGTCATAAAGGAGATAGAATCAAGCGAGTTCGCTCACAACTATGTGAGTAGATACGTCTCGGTTTGCCTCATAGACTCGGTAACAGGTGAGGTCTACTACAACCCGGCCGATGAAAGGATGGCCGGTTTCATTAACTTCTTCAAGCCAGAGTTCGATATCGAGAAGGTTGAGCGTGTCAAAAAACACATAATTGAGATCTTCGAGAAGAAGGACTACGCCGTATTCAGCGATGTGGTAGAGGAGACGGGAGATGATCGGGCTATTGTGAATAAGGCCTTCTATGATTTAGAGAGGGAGGAGAAAGGAAGGACGAGGTATATTAAGGATGTTGGGCTGGTGATTGAGATCGCAAGATAGAGCTAAAAGAAGGTGAAAGAATGGGTGCAACAAGGCATAAGATAGGATGCTTGAAAAGTTCGTTTATGAAAATAGAAATAAGGGAGAGATATAGGTGGAAATAAGAGAAGTAATAAAAATAAAAGTGGAAAAAATAATAGACAGAACAGAACAGATCGTGCTTTTTGGGTTATACAACAAGAATATTCTATTAAAGCTTTACACGGTCGGCTGTATTATTTGGGCAATAATTATGGCGAGTGCATGGCTTATCGAAGCATCTGTGACTTCTGAAGGGTTCTCGGTTATAGAAGATTTTATTCTTGATCTTATTATTTATCTTACATTTGCAATACTGCCTTTTATCCCGATCTACTATCTTGAAAACAAATCAAGTGAATCAGTCAAAACGATAATTACACCAATTACAATGAAAAAAATAGATAGGGCAGAATTGATCGTGCTTTTTGGTTTATACAGCAAAAATGTTCTAATACGACTTTACACTGTCGGGTGCTTTATTTGGGTACTATTTATGTTGGCTGTAGCTTTTACACCCCCTATAGAATTGGGGGTTACTCTTGTTTTGCTCATATTTGCAATACTGCCTTTCATCCCAATCTACTATCTTGAAAACAAATCAAGTGAACCATCCATAGCCTCTGCGACTCCCGCCTCACCCACAGAAATACCGGCCCCTTCGGTGTTTAAACCACCAGAAGAATCCGAACCAAAAACACCCTCTGATTTCCCACAGCAACCCACAACTCTAAGCACTTTCCCACTTGAACTTCAACCCGACTATACATACGTAGAATATGTCGGCAAAGGTGGCTTTGGAAGAGTTTTCAAAGCAAAAAGAAAAAGTGATGGTAAAGTTGTAGCGGTCAAGATCCCCCTAAGTTTGGATAAATCGACTGGCGATAGCTTCTTGAAAGAAATAAAGGCGTGGGATGAACTCAAACATTCAAATATCGTTGAGTTGTACGATAGAGGTATCCTACCCATTCCATATTTCGAGATGGAGTATATGGAACATGGGGGTCTTGAAGAAGTAAATAAGCCGCTGGGGATGGATAAGGCCAAACAGATTATTGTTGGTATCGCTGAGGGGCTAAAGTGCGCCCATGAAAAGGGCATCATACACAGAGACCTGAAACCCCACAATGTCCTAATGACAAAAGATATGGTCCCGAAGATTACGGATTGGGGGTTAAGTAAGGTACTTGCCGAAAGCAGGACCTCAAGTGTTGTAGGTTTTTCACCGATTTATGCTGCACCTGAGCAGATTTCGCCCAAGGATTTTGGAAAGACAGACAAAAGAACTGATATCTGGCAGGTTGGCGTTATCTTCTATGAACTTGTTTGCGGAACGCTCCCCTTCCTTGATGAGAGCGTTGTTGGTATATGTAAAGCCATAGCAAGTGATGAACCTAACCCGCCATCAAAACTGAATCCAAAGGCAAGAGAATTTGATGAAGTAATACTCAAATGCCTTGCAAAGAGGAAAGAGGATCGGTTCAGGGATATACACGAGTTTTTGGAGTGGTTAGAGATAGCAACCAGGAAAGTAACCCATATAGAAGAACTAAAAAAGTCACTCAGTGAGCAAAAAGAGATATTGAAAGGGAGTATCACAACCAAGGAAATTGAAAAGAACAAGCGGATGGTTGTTGAAATACTCGGGGAACTTGCTGTAGTTTATGCAGAATCGAAGAATAATATAAAACTTCTCAACACACTTCAAGACCTGAAACACTACACCGAAGAGAATGCCAAAGAGCTCGAAAGAGCGATAGAACAGCTTGAAGTTATTTTTAAAAACAGAAGCGAACTTTCGGATTTGTTTGTTGATGGAATCAAGAGCCTGGTCCACAATATAAGGAGGGAGTATTAAATATGAGATTTAACAAGAGAGGCAAATCCCAAAAACCCCCTACCTCGGTTATTCAGCTACGAAATAGAGGTGGGTCCGAATCTTTTGAAGCGATGGTGGATATGATAGATGCGATGCTCAACCTGTGCATCAGCTCGATTAAGTCAGAGAAACCGGGAATAACAGATAAGGATCTGATAGATCAACTTAAAAGAATATGTGGGTATGGGGTGAAGGTATGAGGAGATATTCAAAATCCGGATATCCAAGATACTAGGGGGTAACGATTATCATAGCGATTACAAGATATACGAATGGGGCTTCAGGAGGAAGTAATGAAATTGAGTGATAAACGAAAGAAAAGGTACCGTTCCAAGGTCGGATACATAATTGAAAAAATGCACACTCTTCCAGAGGACACCACTACACTCGATGAGCTTGGAATAGACGGTGTTCTGTACAGGGTGCAGTCAAGTATTGAAGCCGCTATGGATATTGTGGCAATGATAGTGCGAGATATTGGAATAGAAGTGGGCGATGATTATGAGAATATAGAAACGCTTAGTGAAAAGAAAGTGATAGATACAGGGCTTTCTGACGAGCTTAAAAAGCTGAACGGTATGAGAAACATAATTGTTCACAGATATGGGAAAGTGGATGTTGACCTAGTATTAAAGAACCTTGGAACAGTTAGGGAGCTACTTCAAAGATTTATAAAAATAGTTGAAGGTGATATTTTGTGAAACCAAAAAACAAGACCTCAATTAATGATATAAGGGATGATTTGTCTTTTCTTAAAAGATATAAGGGATGCGAGGTTGTTGTTTTTGGTTCATATGCAAATAAAAATTCTGACATGCGATCAGATATTGATGTTGCTGTTATAACGAGAGAAAGGGATAGGAAGAGATGTATGGAAGTATGGAATGAAATTTTAGGGGTGGCCCCTGGTAAATATGACGTAAAAATATTTGAGCTTCTTCCCCTTCATGTTAAAGCCTCGGTTATTGAAAAGTATGAGGTGGTCTTTGGAGACAGACTTGATATTTCCGAGTATTTTTACCACTTCAGAAAACTCTGGAATGTTGCCAAACATAGAATCGATGAGAATCAATTTCAGAATGCTGAGGAGAAGATCAGGGCGCTTGAAGGATATAAAAATTCATTTCATGGGATGAAAAATGGCAAGGAGGTGGATATTGATGAAAATTTTTAGAAACGGGATTAAAAAAGCGACAAGAGTCAGTGTATTTGGAATCGTGTTAATCTTAATATCCATTTTAATAACATCTACAGGCGTAGCCGCTGCTCTATCAAATTCGGGCGATGGTGAATGGAGTCACTCTAAAGAAATCATGATAAAAGAAAACTCCGGGGCTTCTTTAAGCAATTATCAGGTACTTGTAGAACTTGCTGGAAATAATTTTCCAACAGTGGCAAAGCCAAACGGCGATGATGTCAGGTTCACGGATTCAAACGGATATGAACTTTCATACTGGATCGAAGAATGGGATTCAGATGCAAATAGTGGGGTGATCTGGGTAAAGGTTCCAGGCATTCCTGCAAATGGTGAAGCTAAGATAAAAATGTATTATGGGAATCCTGGTGCAAGCGCGGTTAGTAGTGGTGATGCTACCTTTGAATTTTTTGATGATTTTGATGGGTTTACAATTGATGAGGGGAGATGGCATATTAATCATGGCGACCCATCTGTTTCTGATGGTGTTTTAAGCTTAAATAAGGAATGTGTGATATCAGAAAAGATTGCGAGCTTTGGGGAAGATTTTATTTTTGAGTCATTTTCAAAGATTAGCGAGACTGATGACGAACCAAGAGCTTTTCTTAGATCAACAGATGACTATACGGAGATTGATGGGGGTGATAGGTGTGAATTTGGGAGCTGGACGACAAAAAGTAAGATGCAAGTGGCAAGTGTTAATGATGGTATATTTAGTGTAGTGACAAATAATGAAATATTTCCAACACACTTTGAAGTACTTGGAATGGCCATATCGGATAAAAAAATCGAGACCTTCAGGGGATATACTCCGAAATTAATCATTAAAGAGTCCATACCGGATAAACCCCAATATCTGCAACTTTATTCATTGGGTGGCGAAACTCACTTTGTTGAATGGGCAAGAGTGCGAACGTATACGTCTCCGGAACCAACAGTGACCATATTAAAGTCGACAACACAACCTGAGATACACTGGATCCCGATAATCTTACCGCTTCTTTTTTTCATATTTGTTGGAATTTATGTGCTCAGGAAACGTGGTAACAAAGCGGAGCCTGAAGACACTCACACAGAAGAACAAAAAAAGACACTGGACGAGTCAAAAATAAAGATTCCGAAGACTGACTCAATACCCGAAGAAACAAAAAACAAAACGAGAATGATTGTAGAGACTCTCGGAAATCTGGCTGTGAATCAGGCTGAATCAGGAGATAAAATAGAGCTTCTCAATTCCCTTCAAGACCTGAAGCACTACACTGAAGAGAATGTCGAAGAAATCAATAATACTATCCACCAGCTTGAATTTATTATAAAAAACAGAAGTGAATTTTCTGATTTGTATGTTGATGGAATCAAGACCCTTGTTCACAGGATAAAGAGGGAGTATGAATTATGAATCAAAAAAGGATGATTTTAACAAAGATCAATAGAGCCAATTTGATACCGCTACTTGTTTCAGTCATGTTACTCTTAACGCCACTGGCAAATATGGCATCTGCCCAGGTTATGGATTATGAACTGCTCTGGACCTATGATACATACGATGACGTCTACGATGTCGAGATTTCATCGGGTGGATATTACATAACTGCGATATCTGAAACTGCTGTTTATCTCTTTGACTGGACGGGGGTTATTTTGTGGAGTTATGATACGGGTGATTACCTTTACAAAGTCTCATTCTCACCCGATGACCTGTATATAGGGGCTTTGTCTGAAACTACTTTTTATATCTTCGACTGGAGCGGGGAGCTTATCGAAACAGAACTGGTTGATATCTACGATCTCGATGAGAGTATTTACGAATATTCAACCGCTAACGATGGCTCATATGTTGCAGCCACAGGAACAGAGATCTACCTATACGACAGCTATGGAGAACTTCTCTGGAGTTATGATGCAGAGAGCTATGTCAATAGTGCCTCAATCTCCTCAAATGGCTTATACATAGCGTCTGGATCTGATGATGGTAGAGTTCACTTCTTTGGTTATCAAGCACCTACATTTATCGATGTTGCACCCACGGCAACACCAATTCCAACGGATTACTCGCCTTCGGATGACATTTTTGTATACGATGATAATATTTACGATGACGATTTTTATTATTTCTGGGATGCCTTCTGGGATATGATATCTTTGATCTTCTGGGTTGGTGTGCTTGTTTTAGCATACTTACTACTGAGGAGACGCCATAGGAAGGTGAAATCGGAAAAGAGGACAAAAGCAGATGATACAGGATCAGGATCCGGAAAAATCAAAACTGAGGAAAAATATGACTTATTAGAGCCTGACATTGTAGTGCCAATGAAATCGGAAAAACAAGTGACATCAATCAATGAAAATGAATATTACACAATTATCTCAAAACACAGTGGTAAGTGTTTGGATGTCAGTGGCAAACGCACTGAAAATGCAATAGATATAATTCAATGGGAATACTTGGGAGGAGATAACCAAAAGTGGAGGTTTGAACCTGCAGGAGATGGCTACTTCAGTATTATATCAAAACTTAGTGGTAAATGTTTGGATGTCAGTAATTTTGGTATGGGGAATGCTGTAAAGATTATACAGTACGACTATAGGGGCGGAGATAACCAAAAGTGGAGGTTTGAACCTGCAGGAGATGGCTACTTCAGTATTATATCAAAGCTTAATGGCAAATGTTTGGATGTCAGTGGTTTTGGTAGGGAAAAGGCTGCAAAGATTATTCTGTACGACTATTGGGGCGGAGATAATCAGAAATGGAGATTAGAATTAGCAAAAGAGATGGACAAGGCTCGCGAATTACGTCACAAGGGGTACGATCTTGAAAAGTTAATGAGGTATGAAGATGCACTTGATTGTTTCAGCAAAGCTTTGGACATCTATCCAAATAGTGCAAGAGCATGGAGCCACAAGGGATCTGCCCTCTATAATTTAGAGAGATATGAAGAATCGATAAGATGTTTTGATGAAGCTTTAGAGATAAATCCACAGTATGCTCGTGCATGGCAGAATAAAGGATACTCTCTTATTAAAATAGAAAGATACGAAGAGGCAATAGAGTGTCATGATAAAGCACTATCGATAAACCCCGAAAATGACAAGACATGGAATAATAAAGGGTGGGCTTTTTACAATCTGGAAAAATATGAAGATGCGAGTAGATGTTTCGATAAAGCGATAAAAATTAACCCACAGAATGCACTTGCCTGGTATAACAAAGGACTCATACTATTTGATCAGGAAAAGTATAAAGAGTCTTTATTTTATTTCGATAAAGCGTTAGTGATAAACCCATCGTTTGAATGGGCTTTATCAAAGAAGATTAAAGCAGAAGAAGTTCTAAATAGAATTTCAGACAAAACCGAACCACAACCGCCATCTGCCTTTACTCCACCTCCTGTAACTCCGAGTACTTTTCCTATAGAGCTTCAGTCAATGTATATGGATATAGAGTACCTCGGAAAGGGTGGTTTTGCGAGAGTCTTCAAGGCGAAGAGGGTGAGCGACGGCAAAACTGTTGCAGTCAAGATCCCGATTAGCCTCGATGAAGCCACAGGCAAGAGCTTCCTTAAGGAGATAAAGGCATGGGAGGAACTCAGGCATCCAAATATAGTTGAGCTATATGACATGAATATAATGCCAATACCATATTTCGAGATGGAGTATGTAGAGAATGAGAGTCTTGAAGAGGTAAAAAAACCAGTCGATGTAGAGAAGGCTGCAAGGATCGTATTTGATATCACCGAGGGGCTGAAGTATGCCCATGGTAGAGGCATTATACATAGAGATCTAAAGCCCCATAACATTCTTCTAACAGATGAGATGATCCCCAAGATAACGGATTGGGGCTTGAGTAAAGTGCTTGCCGAGAGCAAGACTTCAAGTGTTGTGGGATTCTCACCGGTTTATGCTGCACCCGAACAGATATCGTCCAAACAATTCGGCAGGACTGATGGAAGAACTGATATCTGGCAGCTTGGTCTTATCTTCTATGAACTTGCCTGCGGAGAGCTGCCGTTCAGCGGGGAGAGTATTGCTGAGATAAGTAATGCCATAATAAATGAGAAACCTGTGCCACCTTCCAATCTTAATCCTGAGGCAAAGGAAGTCGAGGGGATAATTCTCAGGTGCCTTGAAAAGAGAATGGATGAGCGCTACCAGAATGTAGAAGAAGTTCAGAAAGCAGTTGCTGGGTATCTCAAGAAGGGATATAAGAAGTCACTGAAGGAGAGCTCAAAGGAGAGAGATCTCACGAGGTCAAGGCTATTTTGTGGCGACCTGGTTCTGATATCTGCAGGGCTTGGGGACTACACAGAAGCGCTCAAGTATCTATCGATTCTGAAAGATTACGCCGGGGAGGATGAGAAGGAAGATATTGAAAATCTGATAAGTGAGCTGAAGTTCAGGCTTGGGCAAAGTATAAATCCTGGAGAGGAGCTTTTGTGTAAGATAGAGGTACTCGTGCAACGGGTGAAGATAAGATGAAATATATCACAAATATCACAATCACCAAATTCTGGTGAAAAATATAAAGGAGGTAAAGATATGGGAGTACTGGATAAGATTAAGGGAAACCCCTTTGAGAAGCTGAAGAAGGACGAGATTACAGCCGAGCGAATCAGGCTGGAACGCGAGGAAAAACTGAAGATATCGGAAGTTGAGAGGTTGAGCGGGCAAAAAAAGGAGCTCTTTGATAAAGGCTTCGATGCCACCGAAGCCGAACGTAGGGCTATTGCAAGGCAGATCCAGCAGCTTGATCAGAAGATAAAACTGGACAATATAAATCTGAAGAAGATCAGCGACCAGATTCGTGTGGTGGATAATCTGCTATTTATCCACGAGAACAAAGAGATGCTCGAGAACAAGGGGCTCATATCAAAGCTATCCAAGATGCAGAAGAGCAAGCTTGATGAGTTTCTGGGAACGGTCAACCTCAAGGATCAGATGATGACGGGCAATGTTGATCAGATCCTGGTGACAATGGAAGCAGAGTACGGCCTTGTTGGGGAGATAAACGATGATAAAGAGACCAAAGAACTGATGGACCTGTGGTCGACCTCAGATATCGGTGAAGCCGATGAGGTTTACAATAAGTGGGACAAGGATAAGGCTGTAAAAGAACGAAAAGAAGAGCTGGAACTCTAAAACAGATATGGAGCTAAGAGACGAGATAAAGAGCCAGTTCAGACGCAGTCATGAGCTGGCCAAGAGATATTATGATGAAGGCGAGATCGCTAAGGCTAGAGTAGAGTACTTGAAGTGCGCAGAGTTTCTAAAACGACTTGCCAAGGTTACCCCGGATAAAAAATCTAAATCTGAGATACTGGATCGATCAGATAGGTTCAAAGAGATGGCAGAGGGCCTCAAAGATAGAAACATAAAGATATACACAGATGGAGTCCTCCCGGAAGAGGAAGCGGGGATGCCCAGGAAGCCGCCGGCAGAAGATACCGGTGAAAGGGCAAAGAATCTCGTGCTGGCTGAAAAACCCGGCATAAGCTTTAATGACATCGCTGGTTTAGATGAGGTGAAGGAGAATATTAAAAAAGCTATCGTCTACCCCTTCAAGCATCCGGAGGAGTACAAATACTTCGGTGTCAAGCCAGGGGGAGGTATTCTTCTTTATGGTCCGCCGGGATGCGGGAAGACGATGCTTGCAGCTGCATCGGCATCAGAATGCGATGCCGTATTTATTAACCTGAAGATCAGCGATATCAAGGACAAGTACGTTGGTGAGAGCGAGAAGAGAATAAAGGAGGTCTTCAACCTCGCCAGGAATTATGAAAGGGCGATAATCTTCTTCGATGAGATAGACGCTCTTGCAGGCGAGCGTTCAGGATCAAAGGAGGGGCACGAGAGGAGCCTTGTTAATGAGCTTCTGGCTCAGATGGATGGAATGGAAGCAAAAGGTGTTGAGAAACAATACCTGGTGCTTGCTGCCACAAACCTTCCATGGGATGTGGATATCGCGCTAAGAAGAGCAGGAAGATTTGACACGACAGTCTTTATTCCTCAACCCGATTTTGATGCAAGAAAGAAGATACTGGAACTGAGCCTCAAGGACAAACCGGTAAAGGTGGATCTATCAAAGCTTTCGGAGATGACTGATGGCTTTGCCAGTGCAGAGATCGTGGACATCTGTTATAAGGCAGCAGAGATACCGCTTATGGAGGTCATCGACGAGAAGAAACCCAGGCGGGATATAACCCTGGGAGACTTCGATAAAGTGATCAGCAAAAGAAAGACTATTCTTGCATCGTGGTACCCTAAAGCCCTTAAGGAGCTTGAAAGAACAGAAGAGGCCGAGATATTCGAGGAGCTGATTGAGACAGGGAAGAGGTATATTGAGAGGAAAGGGTAAAAAAGGACTTCGAAACCATCTCCGACAATTGCAAAGATCTTGATAAGATAAAAGAAGTGGTAGAATGAGCGGTTTGGGACTATTGTCGAGATGCAAACTTCTTCATCTTCTCCCTGCTTGATAGAACTGAAGTTGGTGAAGATGCAAGGAAGATCTATCAAACTCAGAACTTAGCGATCCTGCCAGTCTCGATCTCTGTACCATTAAATACAATTAATTTGATCTCGGATGGTCTAAACCCAAGGGATGCGTTTCATGTGGCTATTATGATGGAGAACAGAATATCAACGATTATTTCAGACGATCGGGACTTTGAAAATGCTGAGGGTGTTAGATGCTTCAATTTTAGGGAGTTTTTGGAGGAGGTTGAAGGTGATTGAGGAAGCAGGGATAAAAGAAGTATGCACACAAAAACTGTTTTTGTAATGATAATCCTGCTATTGACGCTTGTACAGCCGGTTTATTCCCAGGACACAAGTAATGTACCGTTATGGAGTTATGAGACCGATGGCGCTGTTTATGGTGTCTCCATCTCTTCCGACGGCTCATATATAGCAGCAGGATCTGATAATAATAATGTTTACTTCTTCAACCGTAATGGGGGCCTTCTGTGGAGTTATAAGACGGGTTCTTGGGTTGAAAGTGTCTCCATATCTTCCGACGGATCATATATAGCAGCATGATCTTATGATCATAGAGAACTTCGAATAACCCATTTTTCACACGCACCACATAAGATATCCCACACCTTCAAAAAACACCATTCCCGTTTTACCTCATTACACCGCGTTTCACCCAATTTCTCCAATCAACA
>JAXHUQ010000170.1:0-2161 GCA_034189535.1 Halobacteriota archaeon
TGAATTGTATGTGGTCCCTTTTGATGTTATATATCCATGAAAGTCTCTGATATTCCAGTCAATTACTCCTACCCAATATATTCCTTTTTTGAGTTCTACTATGTTCTTTTCTCCCATTCTAACATTCCACCTTTGAGTGATTGAACTTTGTTAAAACCTGCTTGACTGAGTATAGACGCGGCAGTCGATGATCTTCCACCACTGCGGCATATTGTTATTATATCTTTATCCTTGTACCCTTCAAGCTCACCAATGCGTTTTGCAAGACCTCCTAGAGGGATCAATCTCGCACCCTTTATATGTCCTGATTCATATTCCCCTGGTTGACGTACGTCAATGAGTAATGGAAGCTCTCCTGACGATAGCATCGAAGATAGCTCTGAAGCATCAATCTCGCTCACCTCTTGGGAGTTGATTCTGCCGGTTATGGCTCCTGTTCCAACTTCGCAGGTTGCTTCATCTTCAGGCTTTTTTATATATTTTGGCTCTACTTTACAGGAGTAGTTCTCATGGATGACATCCTTCATCCACTCAGGCATCGATTCTCGCATGCTCTCTAGCCAGGCGATATACTCTTCTCTTCCTCTCTTTTGGAAGTGGTCGTTTTGCTTCTTCTCTTCTCCAAGTGTTGAGCTTATCTTGTTGTGGTAATCATGGGCAGGAAAAACAAGAAGAGAGTCATCAAGGGGGTACAATTTATTGAATAGGCTATCATAGTGCTCACCGGAATCACCACCGATAAGATCCGTACGGCCGGCACCTCCAATAAACAAGACGTCGCCCGTAAGGATTCTGTCAGGGAGTAGTAGCGTCATACTGTCCTTTGTGTGACCGGGGGTATGAATGAACTTTATGGGTATCCCGTCCACTTTCAACTCGTCACCCTCATCTACCTTGAGATCCAGACATTTGAGGGGGGCATTTTTATACATTACGTACTTCGCACCTGTTCTATCGTTGAGTGCCCTGCCTCCTGATATGTGATCTGCATGGGTATGTGTATCAATTATGTATTTAAGAGAAAGCCCCTTCTTCTCAATTGTTTCAGAATAATTCTCTACTTCATCAAAGACTGGATCAACGATGACTGCATCATTTGTATCCTCGGAAGCTATAAGATAGGTGCGGCACTCGTCAGGATTAAGCTGTTCGAATATCATCCATAATCACTCAATCCTCTTCTTTGATATAAGTCGGAGCCTTCTCTGGCGATCTTCCACCCTTTATCTCATGATAGTAGGCGTATGTCATTGGTTCTTCATCACTAATAATTCTTGCATCTACAACCTCGCCGATGAATAGGCAGTGCGAACCGCAATCTAGAGTATTTATCACTTTCGCCTCTATGTGGCCGATCGTACTCTCCATGATGAGTGGCGCGCCTGTAACTCCCAACTCGTACTTCACCTCAGCACATTTATCAAGGTCTCTTCCGCATTTGAAACCAAAAGTCCCGATCAGTTTCATATCAACATTTTTCGAAAGAATTGAGGTTGCGAAGACCTTGCTTGCCAAAATATACTCGTATGTCAAGTTCAGTTTGTTGATACTTACTGCAACAGTTTGTGGTTCGGATGTTATCTGAAATACCGTATTTGATATCTGTCCGTTTATCTTATCATCTTTCTTGGAGGTTACGATGTAGAGCCCATAACTTAATTTATGTAACGTCTTCGGGTCCATAGAACCTCTCTTAGTGCTCACTTAGATACTTGTCGGCACAGATTTTACAGCAGAAGAGATACTCTTTCCCATCAATCGTCGCCTCATAGTTTGCAAAAACACACTCCTCAGATTCTGATTTGCATGATTCACAGACGACCCTGATCCTTTCAGTCATTTTATTCTTCCCCTTTCTTCTTCCTATAATCTTCAATTGCTGCTTTGAGCCCATCAGCTGCCAGATTTGAACAGTGCATCTTCACAGGTGGAAGGCCATCAAGAGCTTCGGCAACATCGCTTCGTGTAATCTCAAGAGCCTCATCAAGTGTTTTTCCTCTAGCAAGTTCCGTGATCATGCTACTTGTTGCTACGGCCGCTCCACATCCGAATGTCTTGAACTTGATATCTTCCAGCCTATCATCCTTTACTTTAATGTAGATGTTCATGACATCTCCGCAGGTGGGATTACCGACAACACCCACCCCATCAGCATCTTCTA
>JAXHUQ010000171.1:0-2161 GCA_034189535.1 Halobacteriota archaeon
TGAATTGTATGTGGTCCCTTTTGATGTTATATATCCATGAAAGTCTCTGATATTCCAGTCAATTACTCCTACCCAATATATTCCTTTTTTGAGTTCTACTATGTTCTTTTCTCCCATTCTACCATTCCACCTTTGAGTGATTGAACTTTGTTAAAACCTGCTTGACTGAGTATGGAAGCGGCAGTCGATGATCTCCCACCACTGCGGCATATTGTTATTATATCTTTATCCTTGTACTCTTCAAGCTCAGCCAACTGTTTTACAAGCTCCCCCAGAGGGATAAGTCTCGCACCGTGTATATGCCCGGATTCATACTCTCCTGGTTGGCGCACATCAATGAGTAATGGAAGCTCACCCGACGATAGCATCGAAGATAGCTCCAAAACATCAATCTCGCTCACCTCTTGGGAGTTGATTCTGCCGGTTATGGCTCCTGTTCCAACTTCGCAGGTTGCTTCATCTTCAGGCTTTTTTATATATTTTGGCTCTACTTCACAAGAGTAGTTCTCATGGATAATATCTTTCATCCACTCAGGCATCGATTCTCGCATGCTCTCTAGCCAGGCAATATACTCTTCTCTTCCTCTCTTTTGGAAGTGGTCGTTTTGTTTCTTCTCTTCTCCAAGTGTTGAGCTTATCTTGTTGTGGTAATCATGGGCAGGAAAAACAAGAAGAGAGTCATCAAGGGGGTACAATTTATTGAATAGGCTATCATAGTGCTCACCGGAATCACCACCGATAAGATCCGTACGGCCGGCACCTCCAATAAACAAGACGTCGCCCGTAAGGATTCTGTCAGGGAGTAGTAGCGTCATACTGTCCTTTGTGTGACCGGGGGTATGAATGAACTTTATGGGTATCCCGTCCACTTTCAACTCGTCACCCTCATCTACCTTGAGATCCAGACATTTGAGGGGGGCATTTTTATACATTACGTACTTCGCACCTGTTCTATCGTTGAGTGCCCTGCCTCCTGATATGTGATCTGCATGGGTATGTGTATCAATTATGTATTTAAGAGAAAGCCCCTTCTTCTCAATTGTTTCAGAATAATTCTCTACTTCATCAAAGACTGGATCAACGATGACTGCATCATTTGTATCCTCGGAAGCTATAAGATAGGTGCGGCACTCGTCAGGATTAAGCTGTTCGAATATCATCCATAATCACTCAATCCTCTTCTTTGATATAAGTCGGAGCCTTCTCTGGCGATCTTCCACCCTTTATCTCATGATAGTAGGCGTATGTCATTGGTTCTTCATCACTAATAATTCTTGCATCTACAACCTCGCCGATGAATAGGCAGTGTGAACCGCAATCTAGAGTATTTATCACTTTCGCCTCTATGTGGCCGATCGTACTCTCCATGATGAGTGGCGCGCCTGTAACTCCCAACTCATACTTCACCTCAGCACATTTATCAATATCTCTTCCGCATTTGAAACCAAAAGTTCCGATAAGTTTCATATCAACATTTTTCGAAAGAATTGAGGTTGCGAAGACCTTGCTTGCCAAAATATACTCGTAGGTCAAGTTCAGTTTGTTGATACTTACTGCAACAGTTTGTGGTTCGGATGTTATCTGAAATACCGTATTCGATATCTGTCCGTTTATCTTATCATCTTTCTTAGAGGTTACGATGTAGAGCCCGTAACTTAATTTATGTAACGTTTTCGGGTCCATAGAACCTCTCTTAGTGTTCACCCAGATACTTGTCGGCACAGATCTTACAGCAGAAGAGATACTCTTTTCCATCGATTGTCGCCTCATAGTTTGCAAAAACACACTCCTCTGATTCAGGTTTGCATATTTCACAGACAACTCTTATTTTTTCAGTCATTTTTTTCTTCCCCTTTCTTATTCCTATAATCTTCAATTGCTGCTTTGAGTCCATCTGCTGCTAGATTTGAACAGTGCATCTTCACAGGTGGAAGACCATCAAGAGCTTCGGCAACATCGTTTCGTGAAATCTCAAGAGCTTCGTCAAGTGTCTTTCCTCGAGCAAGTTCCGTGATCATGCTACTTGTTGCAACTGCCGCACCACATCCGAATGTCTTGAACTTGATATCTTCCAGCCTATCATCCTTTACTTTAATGTAGATGTTCATGACATCTCCGCAGGTGGGATTACCGACAACACCCACCCCATCAGCATCTTCTA
>JAXHUQ010000172.1:0-2105 GCA_034189535.1 Halobacteriota archaeon
TACTTGATCTTAAGATAAGCCTCTCTTGCAATCTTATTGTAACCCTTTGAGAACAACTTCTCAAGCGGCTCAAGCGCCCTCTCATCCCCGATCTCGCCGAGTGCATCAGCTGCATAGTCTCTAACCCTATCGCTTGTATCATTAAGTGCTGATATCAAAGCTTCGATTACGCCTTCACCTCCGATGTTTATGACTGTTAAAAGTGCATACTCACGAACCATGCTATTACTGTCTTTCAGCATATTTATCATGGCATCTGCAGTGCCCTCATCGCAGATCCTGTACAGGCATTGGACAGTCTCCAGTCGGATTATATCCCTCTCATCTTTTAGGTTGTCAAGAAGGCCAGCAATGTCCCTTTGCTCACCCATCTTCCTAACCTTATCGAGCTGTTTCTTGGTCTTCCCGTTCATTTAAAATATCTTTTGGGGGCACTTATTCTATATCGATACACCCCTTTTCAGGGTTGTATATACATGTGGGGTCTTCTTCAAGGAAATCGCCATTGAAGTAATATGCTTTCTGCCTGCACCCGCCACAAACATCTTTATATTCACAGATACCGCATTTTCCTTTGAGAAGGTCATTCTTGTCTCTAAGTTGAACTAGAAGCTCACACGGGTCCTCGTTCCAGATCTCTTTAAAGCTCTTCTCACGGATATTTCCAACTAGCTTTTGTGGCGCAAAGTGACATGGCATCACATTTCCCAAGAAATCGACATTTGCCACTTTGTTTCCAATAGAACACCCACCTGAGATCTTCAAAAGTTCTCTCACATCATCAAATCTCTCAGGATCTTCTTTCTTCAACCTTTCGAGGATATAAACGCCATCCATCGGTGAATCAGTTGTAAGGATCTCTATCTCTTTATCCCTCAGTTCCAGTGCCTTGTCATAGAGGTGTTTCAATACTTGCAAACGTTGCTCTTTTGTGATATCCCAACTGGATATACTCTCACCTCTTCCGGTTGGAACGAGGTGGTAGAGGCAGAATCTGGGAACTCCAAGCTCAACAGCCAGATCGAGTAATGCCGGAACTTCCTGCCAGTTGCTCTTGTTTATTGTGATCCTAAGTCCTGTCTTGAGGCCCGCTTCCATTGCATTCTTAACACCCTGAATGGATCTGTCCCAAGATCCGGGTATCCCTCTGAACTCATCATGAATCTCTGCGGATGCGGCATCCACACTGACTCCAACATACAAGATATTTGCCTCTTTGAGCTTCTTTGCTTTCTCCTTAGTAATCATTGTTCCGTTGGTTGAGATCACAACACGGACTCCTTTATCTTTGGCATAAAAAGCAAAATCGAAGAAGTGTTTACCCATAAGAGGTTCACCGCCTGTCAGAATGAGCATGGGTATCCCCATATCTGCAAGATCGTCTATGAAGGCTTTTCCCTCTTCAAGCGACATCTCATCAGGATGCGGTTCCTTTGCATCAATGTAACAATGCTTACAACGCAGGTTGCATGCTCTTGTGATGTTCCACATTACAACCGGTTTTATCTCTGATGAAAATCGTATCAGATCATCAGGTGCTTCTTTTGCAGCCATCTCTTTTGCCCTTATCGCTTCCCATATTGTTGCTCTGTCCGCAAGAACCTTCGAAAATATTATCATATCCCCGCTACCTCCTCATACAAATTTTGGCCTCTCAGAGAGACGTATTGACAAAGGCAATGGCCTGTAAGGCATGCCTTCAGTCTCCGATCTTATCCTATCATTTAATTCTTTAAAATTGATCTTAATTTTTTTAGGTTTTTTTGGCTCAGATTCCGATCTTACCGTTACTGTGATGAAATCACCATCAACCTCTTCGTCCCCAATGACAGCGACATATGGTATCCATTCTCTTCCGGCACCTCTTATCTTCTTCCCCATAGTCTCATCTCTGTCATCAACATCTACCCTAAACTCAAGTTCATCCGCAACCTTTAATGCGTAGTCAATATGCCTTTCTGCTACCGGTATAATACGAACTTGAGTCGGTGAGAGCCATACAGGAAGCATCGGAACCTCACTTTCATGAGCCTTCTCAAGAAGTGAATAGATACACCGTTCTATTGCTCCACTAGGAGAACAGTGAAGTATGGAAGGCTCATTTT
>JAXHUQ010000173.1:0-2078 GCA_034189535.1 Halobacteriota archaeon
ATCGAGAAGATCCATAAACATGTAGTAACCATCCATCAGGATGAGTGGGTTGAAACCGAGTAGCACTGACAAGAGGTTGAAGTAGACCAGCCTCTGCACTGTTATCAGCGCAAGAGGCGACAGCGAAACAAACTCCCAGACGAGTATGAGCCCACAGCTCATGATAAGTGTAAAAAACGGCCCTGCAAATGATACGAATATCCTCTCACTCTTCTTCTCACAGAACCATGCATCACTTGTATCACAGTAGAGGCAGGGTTGTATCAGGTAGAGCATGAATCCCATCTCCCAGACATGCCTCTTGAACTTCTTACATGCGAGAGCATGACTGAACTCATGAACTATCATCATCGGTATCGTGAGTGCAAACAGAAGTATAACGCCCAGGTATCCGGAGTCCCAGACACGTATCGTCTCAGCACTTGTAAAAGTTGGGTAGTTCCAAACAAATATCCCAAGTCCGACAACGATTAAAATAACATAAAAAGGAGCAATCCACTTTGACATAAGCCACCCAACATGCCGGTACATCGAGTCGCAGAGGTCATCCGGATGAACCATCGGAAACTTGATTGAAAGAAGGTCGGAGAACCTATTACCCGCCTTCTTCATCACATTCTCTTCGTCCGGGTACTTGGAGCTATAGTAGTCACCCTCGATGAGTCCGTTACTTTCAAGCCCTTTGAGATACTCTTCGAGAGTTTCGACTGTTATTTCACCGTAACTCTCGTTTACCATCTCAACAATACTCTCGGTGGTGTGATCTCCATCAAGATGATCCCATATGAATGCTTCAGGCTCGCTGAAGCGATAATATTCTCCTGACTCATCGTTTCTGAATATGTAGTAGACCTCATCGCCATTCTCAAAACGCTTGAGATCTATTCCTTCAACACGTTTCGGATTCATGCCAGTGCAACTTCTTCCCTATTTACAAGCTCGATGCAACTCTTCGGACAGACGTCTCTGCATGTTCCGCAGCCGACGCATCTATCGGTGGGCATCGCCACTTTTCTTCCATCATCCTTTACCATCTTTCTTGTGTTGAAGTAACTCTTGCAATGCTTGACACATGCGCCACATCCGATGCAGTCCACTCCACTAATTGCGACTTTACCTGATGGTTCACAGGCTTGATCGACTCCGTGTCTGTAAGGAACGATTCCAACGCAGCAGCAACCACAGCAGCTACATACGCTGAACATCTCATGGTGGTTATAGACGGTGACTGTGTGAACCAGATGCTTCTCCCTTGCCTCATCAACAATCTGAAGCACCTCTTCCTGATCTAAGATACGGATGTTACCTCGCTTGATGAGTGGTACTATCTCGATGATGTTACCGTAATCCATACATGGGTGGGCCGTCTCTTTATTCCTGTGAAAGTGGGCTCTTCTGCACCTGCAGTACTTGGGTTGCACCGATTTGAAGAATACATATCCCCTCTTGGCATTTTTTACAAAATCCACCATCTCTTCGTAGGACAAAGCCTTGATTATTCCGGATTTCTCCCTTGCACTCTCTGCCATCCTTACAGGGACTTTCTTAGCGAGTGGTATGTTTCCAAAGTATCCTACAAAGAGCATCATCCTGATAAGCATGGTTGAGAGTGATGCTCTCGTAAACGATGTACAGTCCTGGGGGTTACAGTATTGACACATATCAATCACTCACTCAGTATATCTTCATCGACAAGCGATTTCATGAAGAATCTCACCTTCATCTCGATATCCTTATCACTCTCATCAGGATATTCCTCCTTGAGGATTCCGATTATATCGCCAACAGAATTATCTCCGTCACAAAGCCTGTAAACTCTAAGGCTCTCATCCTCAAGAACCGTGGGAGTTCCTTCCGGGGGAATTATTGCGAGCATGCCCTCAGTAAGATGAGGGGGTATTATGAGGAACTCACCCTTACTCGTATCGACATGAGTAAGGTTTGTATCTTCATCAAAAGAGGATGGAAATGCAACATCAATCATCTTGAACTTTCTTTCTTTGAATTCGCCCATCATGAGATAATTATTTATGTGGCTTGTACATCATTAATATTGTGAAAAGAATTTGTATTATTGG
>JAXHUQ010000174.1:0-2062 GCA_034189535.1 Halobacteriota archaeon
CAACCGTCTTTGATGATGTGGCATTCGGTCCGATAAATCTCGGACTTAAGCGCGAGGAGGTCGAGGAGCGCGTTGAGATGGCACTTAAGAAGGTGGGACTATCGGGCTATGAAGAGAGATCGCCCCATCGTCTCAGCTTTGGTGAGAAGAAGAGGGCCTCTTTTGCAACTGTTTTATCGATGGATCCTGAAATACTTGTACTTGATGAACCTACATCAAATCTTGATCCGAGAAACAGATCCAGACTTATCAGAACGATATCTGACCTACGAGATGAGGGGAAGACTATACTTACTGCAACACATGATCTGGATGCTGTTCCCAATATCGCTGACAAGGTATTTGTCCTCAACAAGAAGATAATAACCGTTGGAACGACAAGAGAGATATTTGAAGATGTTGACCTGCTTAGGAAGATAAATCTCGATGTTCCGGAGGTTGTAAGACTGTTTGAGGTCTTGAAATGTTTTGGTTATGACTATGAGAAGTTGCCACTCTCAATAGAAGAGGCGATAAGTCACCTAACAAAGACAATAGAGTCGGCAGGGGGACATATACACCTTCACATCCATGAGCATACCCACAAAGAGCTGGATGAGGCAAGAGAGAGGCATAATCACCATTTTATGGAATGAGTGAAGGTTTTTTAATTTCAATGTTTGGTGAAAGGTGTTTTATTAAAGGTAATTTTTTTGTTTATTCGGAACCACTCGACCAACAAAGGGATAATTATTTTGTGACTAAATACTTGGTCCGAGGAATTTCAGATAGTGTGATTACAGATGTTTTGTACCCGTATCAGTGTTATCTGGAAGTTAATGTTTCCTAAACAGGAAAGAATTTAAAAAGATTCCTTATACCATAGGAATAGGTGATATGATATGTACTTATTAAAATCTAATGATTTAACTGAACTTCTTCGGATAGGAGATTGAAAAACAGGAGAATATAAATATGCCCTCAAAAAACGAATTGGCAACCAAAATCGAGAAGATGATTGAAACTCCTATGGTTGTTCTTGCTCTTTTAGTAATCCCAGTCTTAATAATTGAACTTGAGATATTGCAAACAAACCCGAATTTGGTTTTCATTGCTAGAAAAATAGATGATAGTATTTGGTTTGCATTCCTACTGGAGTATCTGGTTTTAGTAAGCCTTTATGATAATAAAATCAGTTTCACTAAGAGAAGTTGGTTGAATTTGATCATCCTTGCATTATCACCTCCGATGTTCTCTCCTGAGGGTTTTGCATTGGTTCGATCCTTAAGGTCTCTTCGTGCTTTAAGATTATTTAGGGCTCTCAGGTCCCTCAGAGTATTAATTGCGCTTAGAAGAGGTGTTAAACCAATTTTAAATGTCTTTATCAAAAATTCTATGCATTATGTCACTTTAATTACAATTATACTAATAATATTATCTGGTATTGCTTTCAGCTGGATTGAATATCAAGATAATTCGATTCAAGGAATTTTTCAAGGCATATGGTGGGCTATTACAACAGTTACTACCGTTGGTTACGGAGACCTTTATCCTGAAAGCGAATCGGGAAGAATATTGGCAATAGTAGTAATGATCATTGGTATTGGATTTGTATCAGTCTTAACCGCCAATATAGCTTCTTACTTTGTCGAGAAAGATAGAGAAAAAACTGAAGGTCTAAAGAGGGATAAGGTAGATGATGTTCAATTGATATTGGAACGATTAGACGAATTATCAAAGAAATTAGATGAAATGGATCGAAGATTACCTTAGAAGAGGTTAATAAATACCCAACCAAACCATCCCTTGTGTGCCTCGGACGTTCAGAGCATGTCCCATAATTCCACTAATTATTAGTAGATTCACCCCTAATCAAACCTATGGCATTTATCAACAGATTTCGCAACCAAAACTGGCTGTTTCCCCAAATATTTCAGATTTAATCGATGAACCCACATTCCACAGCAATCCCTCCCACCCAAAACATTTCCCCCACCCAAACCCATTTTAAACATCACCCCTTTCAATATATGAGAGGGGATGCGATCATGGATATAACAACAACGCAGATAGATCATTTTGG
>JAXHUQ010000175.1:0-2056 GCA_034189535.1 Halobacteriota archaeon
TCTTAATGGTATTAGTTCAAAGTGGATGTGTTACCAAGGTACCACTTAATCAACAAGATCAGCAAGTAATTATCTTAGATGAATCATGGGTAGAAAATACAGTTAACCGACTAGAAATGTCTCGTGGTATTGATGGAGGTTACTCTGATTTCCCACCGGAAACTCCCGACCTATATTCTACATATTACTTCTTAGCATCACTTGATCTTTTGAACAAAGAGCCAGAGCATAAACAGGCTACAATAGACTGGCTTTTATCGATTGAAAATGAAATGCTTGCGGAAGGAGAAGATAAGAATCCCTCTATGATAGATCTCTATTATCTGGCTATTAGTTTGGATATTCTTGGAGCTGAATCAACAAATAAATCTAGACTAATATCTAAAGTAATGGAATTACAAATGCCCGATGGATCGTTTTCTGAAGAAAAAGGAAGGATAGGAACAATTTCTGACACTTTTAGGGCAATTGTAATACTAGACAGTCTCGGTGTCGATATAGAGAGTATACCCTTAACAAAAGAATGGGTAATTAGTAATTCGAGAGAAACTGAAGAAAACATAGATTTAAATTCATTATTGAGTGATGAATATCGATTAGTGTCTACATTAAAACTTTATGAGATGGACAAATCAACATTAAAGGAATATGAATACCATGTCGACTTGATAAAAGAAAATAAAGAACTTTTGGAGCTACAAGTAATTTCATTATCTGAAAACCAAATAGATCTATTCACACTTGATCGATGTATCGAGCTATTGGCAATAGTTGGTGGTATTACTCCAGAAATTCTGTCTAATGTTAGTTCGTATTTAAAAGAAAAACAAGTACATGATGGTGGTTTCAATGCATTCACAAATGAATACGGAGAATCACATGGGACATATTTAGCCATGAAAATTGCTTCGAATATCGGATTAAAATTTAATGATGATATTGAAAGTTTTATTTATCGTCATGAACTTTCAGAGGGTGGTTTCCGGCCTGCTTGGCGTCAAATATCCTCTCATGGGAATACATATCTTATAGTACTATCATTACAATTTTTGGGTTCAGAACCTTGTGACAAAGATAAATTATTTAGATATCTCGAAAATGAGTGGGAAAAAGATAAGAAAAATTCAAGGGATGTGTATCATTTGCTAATGACGTATAAAATATTAGACAATAAACCACCATTCCAAAAGCAAGCCGAAATATGGGTAAAAAAAGAATTAGATGGTGTTGATTACTCTAATAAGCCATTAGACGAATTAAACTTACGAGAACTTTACTATCTAACAAAACTTGCAAAATTATTAGATGTTGAGTTGGACAATAAGGAAGAACTTATATCGAACATTCAAAGCATTCAAAATGATGATGGTGGCTTTGGTTTCGAAAAATCAGACACATACACAACATTTTTATTTGTAGGTATTCTAAGCGCACTCGGTAATCATCCAAAAGATCAAGATGGTTGCATATTTTGGATAAAACAGGGTCAGATCAGTGACGGGGGTTTTATATTCAGGAGAGATGGCAATCCCACCAACAACTCAGAAATGTATTCTACGTACATATCTGTTGTTTCATTATACAATATGAATGCTGAACCAGACGATGTTGAGGGTCTTTTGAAGTGGTTGATGGACTGTAAAGAAGCGACTGGCGGATTTAGATTGGCGCCTCAATACTCTAAATTGGAAGCTTCACCCGGTTCTTTGGAAGCAATACCGGAATATACTGGCTGGGGACTCATAACTTTGGATATAATTCAACATGGACCATAAAAAAACTAATAAATATTTATTCATTATGAATTCAAAAAATAAAATACTAACCAGTGGTGGTATAGTAGTCCTGGCGGCAATATGTTTTTACGTAATCTTTCCTTTCTTCCTCCGTTGGTCCTCCATTACCTCTATATCAAATAGACAATGAGGATTTACATAATCATGAGGTACTTGTCGAAGTATTTGATCCTAATAATAAATCCATACTAAAAGAGACACATGAAATCAGTCCAAAATATAGTATAGATCGTCCTAAAGCATTTTTACTCAAATTCATA
>JAXHUQ010000176.1:0-1972 GCA_034189535.1 Halobacteriota archaeon
GAAGTCGTTGACCTGGTTGAAGGAAAGAGGCTAAAAAAGCCCTTATGGGTCTGCACTTCACGCGTTATAAAAGAGGCTGCAAACAGGATGGGCTACACTAAGAAGATAGAAGAAGCTGGTGGAAAGATCGTTGCGGATACATGCATGGTCGTCTCACCGATTGAGGATATGGGCTTTGAGACCACAGGCGTTAACAGTGGTAAAGGTGCAAACTACCTTCCCGGATTTTGTAAGCAGAAAGTGGTATTTAATAATATCTACGAACTGATTGAGGAGGGGATCTGATGCCAAAAGGAAGATGTATAAGCCCTGGAAAGGTCGAAGGTGAGGCGATTGTCTCAAGCGAACCAATAGGATTCTACGGTGGAATTGATGCGAAGACAGGGATAGTAATCGAGAAGGGGCATGAGCTTGAGGGTAAATCCGTCTCTGACAAGATACTGATGTTCTCCTGTGGAAAGGGTTCGACTGTTGGTTCTTATGTGATCTATGGCCTGAAAACGAACGGTGTCGGACCAAAAGCGATAATCAACAAGGAGACCGAGACGATAGTTGCAACCGGAGTGATTCTTGCGGGAATTCCATGCGTCGATGGGATAGATATCGAGGAATTTAAGACTGGTGATATGGTCGCTGTCGATGCAGATGAAGGAGTTGTTGAGAAGAAGTAATGGGAGGGGTAAATATCTGCCCACGACCATTCATGCGCCGACCTTCTCATCCTTCAAGAATAGAAATAAGATAACGGCAATAAATGATATTGTAGATCCGAAGACAAATGTTGCTTGCGGACTCACACTGTCCCACAACCCACCTGCGATCAGTCCGGCGGGAAGTGCCGCTACACCTATTGCCGTGTGAAATGCTCCAAGGGACATAGCCTTCAGTTCACTTGGGGCCAGATCGACTACGAATGCCTTCTGAACGCCATCTGTTAAAGCATAGAAGACACCGTAGACAGCAAAGAGAATTGTGATCTGAAGTAATGTCGATGCCATCATAAGGCCAACACAGAGTGCACCGAACAAGCCATAACCTATGACAAGAACCGGCCTTCTACCTATACGATCCGAGATGACACCAGATGGAATTACAAGGATTGTGTAGACCACATAGAAGAATGCATATAGCATAATAGCCCTACCAGGTTCAAGACCCAGGTCTATTGCACGTAGGAGAAGAAAAGCGTAACCAACATTTCCCAGTGTGAATACAGTTGCGATGATTATAAAGAATTTTAGGTTCCTGGGTAGCCTTTTAAAGCTCACCTGAAATCCTTTGATCCCCTTAATAACCTGGGCTTCGTTACCGGTTCTCTTCTCCTTCACAAACAGGATAAATACGATGGCGATAAATGCAGGTATCGCAGCGATCATAAAGACTTTCCTGAATCCGAATATTGGGAAGAGTATAAAAGCAAGAAGAGCACCCAATACAGATCCTATACCGTCCATGGACCTCTGGACCCCATACGCTTTACCCCTACTACACTCGTCACAGGATTCAGCAACAATTGCATCTCTTGGGGCATTCCTCACACCTTTTCCTATCCTCTCGGTCACCCTGAGCGACACAACTGTTCCCCATCCAGGTGCATATGCAAATAGCGGTTTTATTATTGCTGAGAGGCTGTAACCGCCCAATATAAAGGGCTTGCGTCTCTGAATCCTGTCTGACCAATACCCGGAGAATACCTTGAGAAGGCTTGCAGTAGACTCAGCAGCTCCTTCAACAAGGCCTACAATAGTGGCACTTGCACCAAGAGAAGTTGTTAAAAATAGCGGAAGTAAAGGAAACACCATCTGACTGCTCAGGTCAGTAAAGAGACTTACAAAACCCAAAAGTATTACATTTAAAGTAATACCCTTGAAAAAACCTTCTTTATTACCTTTGCCATTACCATTATAACTATTTTTATCGTTTGCCACTCATTTCACTTCCATAACTTCATCAACAAGTTCCTGTATCTTAG
>JAXHUQ010000177.1:0-1938 GCA_034189535.1 Halobacteriota archaeon
CAGACCTCTACCTTGGGAGGACCAGAAAGAGGCAGAACTACTCTTTGTGGAGGTATGCAAATGCCATGATGGTCTGTGGCGTTCTTGCTGCAAAACCAAGTGCGAGAAGGAACGGATACAGGCCAAGATATCAATCACCCTCGACATTCAGAAGACTCGGGCAGACCAGATCGAAGAGGAATCTGCGCAACTCGCTACTTGTGAAGGTTGGAAATTATTGCCACGTATCCAGAGGGCATGCCTACAACCTCGTTGAGTTCTTAAGGATGCTCTTCGGAAGGACTGAATATGCCATCTCAATTTCTGCTGCACTGGATCTCAGTATTGAAGAGATAGCACTCCTTCTCGATACCAAAAAGAACACAAAGAAGGTAAGTAGCATCTATGATGCTGCCCAGGAGCTTATTGAAGAAGAGAATACGGAGTTTTTCAGAATGGGATTTTCAGAAGTAAAAGAAGAGGTCCAAGAAGAAACAAGACCTGCTGAGTCCCAAGAGAAGGATGATGATAAAAAAGGGCAGCATACATTATTTGATTTTTAGCTTCTGGATGGGAAGTTGATAAAAAGAGTTATCTTTTAAAGTATGAACATCAAACACTTGATCATGGAAACCGTCGAGATCAAGAACTCAAGGCTGACACTTGTCACTGGTGATATCACGAAGCAAGAGACGGATGCTATCGTGAACGCTGCCAATTCGGGATTGCTTGGGGGTGGTGGTGTAGATGGTGCGATACACAGGGCAGGTGGACCGAAGATACTCGAAGAGTGCAAGAAGATACGAGAAGAGAAGGGAAAATGTCCGACATGCGAGGCAGTCATCACAACAGGTGGAGATCTTAAAGCAAAATATGTGATTCACACGGTTGGGCCTATATGGAACGGAGGCTCTTCAGGTGAGGATGGCAAACTCAAGAATGCATACAAAAACAGCCTATCTCTTGCGATTGATAACAATATAAAGACGATATCTTTTCCTTCAATAAGTACCGGTGCATATCGTTTTCCAACAGAAAGAGCAGCAAAGATCGCTCTTTCCACCATACTAGAATTTCTTAATTCAAACGATCTTGATGAAGTGCGGTTTGTGCTCTTCAGTGATAGGGATTATGAGATCTACAGAAGGGCCCTTGAAGGGATGAATGTCAGATGAAGCTCGTAGTTTATGACCTCGAAGGAGTCCTTGTAGATCACAGAAGCATCTGGATCGATATCAGTGAGATCACCGGAACTTCCGAGATGAATATGATACACAGGGAGAGGTACATCTATGGAGAGATCACCTACAAGGAATGGTCAGATATTGTGGTCGGTTCATGGGATGGATTTGCGGTGGAAAAGATAGATGATCTTGTTAAAAGGACACCGATTATGAAAGGGGCAAGAGAGACTATCGAAAGATTGAGAGATTGTGATTTTAAACAAGGGATCATAAGCAACAGTATCTCACTTCTTACAGAAAGTGTTGGCGAGCTTCTCGGAATTGATAGCAATTATATTACGGCTAATGAACTTCTAGTGGAGTGCGGAGTTCTTACAGGAAGCATCAGTTTCTACCATGGATGGGGCGATAAGATTAAGACGCTGAGAAGATATGCAAAAAGCTTGGAAATTCCGATGAAGAATACCATAGCAGTCGGAGATGACATCAACGATATCGAGATGATAAAAGAGTCGGATCTAGGTATCGCATTCAACCCAAAGAGTACACTACTGGAAGAAGCAGCCGATGTTGTTATTAGAGAGAAGGATCTAAGAGGTATATTACCCTACATACTGGACTAGTGAGAGTGCCTTCCGATGAAAAGAATTATATCACCTGATCGGATCGACGAGGACTTTGACTATGACCTCAGTCTTCGCCCAAAGAATTTTGATATATTCATTGGGCAATCGAAGGTCAAGGATACTCTGAAGATATTTGCCGATGCTGCAAA
>JAXHUQ010000178.1:0-1930 GCA_034189535.1 Halobacteriota archaeon
TGATATCTCCAGTGCCATAGAACCGGTTCGATGGATAAAGGAAAAAAATCATCACGCTTTTCTTTCACATAGAAAGAAAAGATTTGGGGGGTAGTGTCCTTTGGTAAATGACGTTGTAGGGGTAAGATATTTCGTAGTTTAGAATAAATATAAATAGTTATAGTAGAAATAAGACAAGAAGAGCAAGAGTTGTTAGATATGAAGAAGAAAATAGCTGTTTTAACGAGCTTGTTACTTATTATATCCATTGCGATATTCTCAGGGTGCATAGAAGAGGATACACCAAGTCCTTCACCAACAGTAACAATAGCTCTAACACCAGAACCCGAACAAGAAGAAGAGGGGAAGTGGGAAGCAACACCGGATGATCACGAGGCAGCTCCTGAAAAAGAGATGGCTGTGGTAAATTCCAGTAATCAATTTGCCCTGGATCTTTATTCTAACCTTAGAGAGGAAGATGGTAATGTCTTCTTCTCACCGTATAGTATCTCCACTGCACTTGCAATGACTTACGAAGGGGCAAGAGGAGAAACAGCAGAAGAGATACAGTCGGTATTCTATTTCCCGGTTGATGACGAAACGAGAAGAAGATCCTTTGAAGCAATTCATAATAACTTCAACAAGGAAGATGCTGATTATAAGCTTGAAACGGCAAATGCTCTATGGATACAAGAGGATTATCGGATATTAGATGAATACATTGATACAATAGAAAAATATTACGGAGGAAGGGCAACAAACCTTGATTTTATTAATTCAACTGAAGATTCTCGCCAGACGATCAACAGCTGGGTGGAAGAGAAGACCAATAACAAGATCAAGGATTTATTTCCGCAGGGTTCTTTGGACAGATATACCCGCCTTGTTCTAACAAATGCCATCTATTTCAAGGGAGATTGGGTTAAGCAATTTGATGAAAGCGATACAAGAGACGAAGATTTCAGAGTTAGCAGTAATCAAACTGTCAAAGTTCCCATGATGAGGCGTACTGGCAAAGAAGAAAGATTCAACTATACGGAGACGGAGGAGTTGCAACTTCTTGAGATGCTTTATGAAGGTGAAGAGCTATCGATGCTTATTCTCCTTCCTAAAAACGACGATATTGAGTCTATCGAAGAGTCACTCACTTTTGAAAATTTGGGGGATTGGAAGAGCGAGCTTAGAACTCAGCAAGTAAATGTTTTTATACCAAAATTTACTTTTACTACAAGATATTCACTCAACGAAAATCTAAAAGAGATGGGGATGCCTTCTGCTTTCACTGAAAAAGAAGCAGATTTTTCAGGAATAGACGGTACATATAAGCTCTTAATACAATCAGTGGTACATCAAGCTTTTGTCGATGTAAATGAGGAAGGTACGGAGGCTGCTGCTGCAACAGGTGTTAGTTTTGGTATCACTTCTTTACCACCTGAACCTAAAACGTTCCGAGCAGACCATCCATTCATCTTTATAATTCAAGAGAGGGAAACGGGAACAATTTTGTTCCTTGGAAGGGTTACTGATCCGAGCCAATAGAGACGAAGATAAGTTAAAGTATTAAAAGTAAGCCAAATACAATCTTAAAGTGTTGAGGATTACATGGCTTACAGAAGGGTTGAATCGGACGACGACATAGATGTTCTGGTATCGATGGCCCGCGATATTTGGAGCGACTGCTTCAAAGATATGTTTGATAGCAAGACCCTTAAAAAACTCATTGAGAGCGCCCAATCCAAAAGAGCCATTCTGGCACACATAAGAGATGGTTATCAGTATTTCATCATCGATCGAGATGATGAGAGGATCGGATACTTTGCCTATAAGATAGATCGCTTTCGAAACGAGCTGTTTCTGAGCAAGATTTATATTTACTCGGATCAAAGGGGAAAAGGGGTAGGTAAAGAGGTACTCAATCATTTGGAAGAGTTGAGCCATGATCGTGGTATCG
>JAXHUQ010000179.1:0-1898 GCA_034189535.1 Halobacteriota archaeon
TCGGAGGAAATGTGGGGGTGGTCATCTTGGACTCTGCAACCCTCTTTTATAGGTATGAACTGGAAGATGAACGTAGCATCTCACTTAAAAGAGAGCTTGCACATCAGGCAGCACACCTTCTAGGACTGGCAAGAAAACATGACGTTGCAGTCGTTATAACCAATCAGATCTACACAGATATCGAGACAAATGAGCTTCAACCGGTTGGAGGCATGATGATTGAACATCTTTCCAAGGTCATTATACAGTTGTTGAAACTTGAGTATGGTAAGAGAAGGGCCGTTATCAGAAAACACAGATCTATGCCCGAAGGAAGCTCTTGTGACTTTCAGTTAACATCAGACGGGGTGAGGGATCTTTAGCCATTATGTAGGTGATCAAACAGCTTTAAGGCTCTCTTCTTTTAGCTTCTTCAGTTCTTCCTTATCAAGAGATGCTTTTTCGAAAACACTTTCTGAGACCAAGATCTCGGCATCTGAGCGAAGGGCAAGGGCAATGCAATCACTTGGTCTTGCATCCAACTCTTTTTGTGATCCATCCTTGTTTATAAACAAGCGAGCATAGTAAACGCCTTCATCGAGGTCATCTATGAGTATCCTAGCGACCGTCCCATCGAGACAATTTATCAGAGATATCATCAGATCGTGCGTCATAGGTCGAGGTGTTGTCTCATTTATGAGGGCCGATTTTATAGATAATGCCTCTGCCACCCCTATGTAGATAGGAACAGAATTTCCTTGCTCGTCAGATAAGAGTACCACTGGTACCGGTTGCATCCTGGTCCCGACCATGTATACACCATCAATTTTAACAGAGACTTCTCCCATAAATCACTAAAAAGTTGTTAAACACCTAAATGGTTTCGCTGAAGGAATGGTAAAGTAAATCTTTTTGTGACATAGATGAATTGTATATCTCCTATGAGAGGGATGATCTCACTTTCGCATAAAGGGCGAGATGTTGTTGCTGTGATTGCGGCGTCACTTCGGCCTGATAATATGTCCAATATGGAAACAGTGATTAAAGATGATGCTATTGTAACAAGTATTGAAACAGACAGACTCAGTTCACTCATCTCGACGATAGACGACTACCTCATGAATGCCAAGGTGGCTGAGGATCTGTGTCAAGTGACGGAGGTTTTATGATGGAGTTTCATTTAATCGGATATTTTAAAATGAGTGGGGATGTGACAGGAGCACAAAAAGATCTGGAATCATTTTTTGAAGATGATGCATCGGACTTACTCGGTAAAGGCGCTCCAAAGGGATGTGGTGCGAAACTTCTCAGTTGGAGCATCGAGTCCGATAGGCTCAACCTTGAGATTTTGTCCGATAGGTACGTACGCTCTCACGATGCAATCTTAAGGCTTAGAAAACCTCTTGGGGGAATTCTTGGTAAAAACCACCATATCGGCATCAGAGGAATAGGTGTTGACGAGTTTACGATAAAGATAGAATCAAAAAAGCCCCTGGAAGCAAAGATACCATTCGTCTCGAGTATTGATTATGAGGAGGGAATGATCGTCTTGAAGCTTGAGGTCTCGGAACCCGAGATAGAGCGGAGGGTGCCCGATAGAATACTAGCCCTCGTGGAAGAGAAACTGGTAGAAGATTATGGTGGGAAAGGAGAGCATTGGGAGTTATTATGGGAGAGTGAGCCAAAAGACTTAAAATTTGATGAAGACCCCACACAAGCGATGGTGAAGAGGAGATGGATTCTGCATGGATCTGCAAGAGGTCAGTGGATTTTTGGTCCCCAGGTGACAAAGATCTACAGAACCTTTGAGAAGATCGTTGAAGAAGAGATCATAGCCCCGTTGGGTTACGAAGAGATGATATTTCCGAAGCTTGTGACGTGGGATGTCTGGAAGCGGTCCGGCCATCTGAAAGGTATCT
>JAXHUQ010000018.1:0-22939 GCA_034189535.1 Halobacteriota archaeon
CCGGATGATTATGACTATGCAAATAGTCCTGATCTTGGCATGGAACGTCACCTAAATCCGGGATTTGATGACATAAATGAGATGCTTATCGATTGTTATATGCCGATCACTTTGAAATGAACTTTTTATCCATTACTTCCTTCAATTGACCTGCGTTATCTTATGGAATGGTTACTATATTTAGTTGAAATTGGAAAATCACTCCCTCTCCCGCCTCAAAACAAGTATTACCGCAATTAATGCTCCCGAGGCTAGTCCTGTGAATATTTCAAACCCTGGAGTGGACCTTTCATCTCCAACTTTTACAAGAACAGCGTCAGTTTGCCCCTCCATAAAGCGGCCTTCTAGCCTTGAGGCAGTAAAGACGTATCCACCATCCGAGGTCTCTTGGAGGGTGTGAGCAATAAAAATGTCCAATCCTTCAAATGTCCTGTTCCACTCCTCGAAGCCCTTTGAGTCCGTCTTTGTCAACGAAGCACTGAATCTTGGGATAATATTACCTTCAAGCGACTCTGAGGATATTGAAGAAGATAGTACAATATATCCACCGTCTTTGGTCTCTCGAGCGGAGCAGACAGTCTCAACAACATCTTGATCCCCCAAAGTCCTGTTCCACTCCTCGACACCCTTGGAATCTGTCTTTACTAGCCATGCGTCACTTGATTCAGATCCTTTGGGACTTGTAAATCCGCCAAGTATATACCCACCGTCTGCGGTCTCGTGAACAGATCCGAATGTGTCAATACCACCTCCCCCAAATGTCCTGTTCCACTCTTCAACGCCATTAGAATCAGTCTTAATTAGCCACGCATCAAATATTAGGGTTTCATAATCCTCTTCTGTATACCCTGCAAGTATATACCCACCGTCAGCAGTCTCTTGAAAAGATACAAATATGTCAATGCCTCTTCCCCCAAATGTCCTGTTCCACTCTTCAAAGCCCTCTGAGTCAGTCTTTATGAGCCAGGCATCGAATCTGGATAGAATACCGCCCTCAAGTAACTCTGTAGATGTTGAAGATGATAGTACGATATACCCACCGTCTTTGGTCTCTTGAACAGAGTAGGCCATACTGCCTTCTCCTCCTTCGTATGTCCTGTTCCACTCTTCAAAGCCCTCTGAGTCAGTCTTTATGAGCCATGCGTCACTCCACTCAGATCCTTTGGGACTTGTAAATCCGGCAAGAATAAAACCTCCGTTAGCAGTCTCGTGAACAGACCCTACCGTGTCACTACCATTTCCTCCAAATGTCCTGTTCCACACTTCAAAACCCTCTGAGTCTGTCTTTATAAGCCATGCGTCTTTCTCACCGGCACCATATGAACCTGTGTTTCCTGCAAGTATATATCCCCCATCTGAAGTCTCTTGAACGAAGTAAGCTTCATCATTATTATCCGGCCCTCCAAATGTCCTGTTCCACTCCTCCATAGGAAGTCCTGCTGAAGTTACCCCTGCGAGAATAAAAAATGCAATAATCATAGTCGTAACTAGGATAAAAATTTGTGAACCAAATGATGATATTTTACTGCCTGACATGATCAAGTCACCTGTTTTTTGGTTATTCATTTCGAACCATTAATAAATACATCCTTTTAAGTTATAAAAACGACCCTTCAATTCCTCCACAAAAAGAGCCCTGTGGTATCGTCGTAAGACCTAACAAGTTCCTCTCCTACAAGTTCTCTTATGTAAAGTTCACAGGCAAATATTTTGCCCCTCTCGAAATGCCCTGAGTATGTCCTACCATCTCTTTCGGAGAGAATGGCGTGAGCGTGGACAAAGATCTTTTCCTCCTTGATAGAGATGTTGCCTACAAGGTTTGCTATCTCAAGTGGTCCATTCAACTCATTTTTTATGTACTCCTTTCTCGCTTGATCATAGTATGAGATCTCCGCTTCTTTGAGTGCCCCTATTCCTGTAAAGATACCTAGCCTTATCCCCTGTGAATCTGCAAGACCGTGAATTGAATCGAGCAGATCAGCATCGTGATCCATTCTTATAAGAAATTCACGTCCCCCCTTTTCTTCTACTAATTTCATATCCTATTGAATGCTCTCTTTATCTTTAAAATTTGCACCCATTTCAATTGCGAAAGTCCAGATGTCTGTACATCTTTTGGTAAAAGGTGCTTCGAAATAAAAAACAAGTGTTAAGCCTGAGTAGTCCCTAGCTGTAAGCTGTATATACTTTTTTATGACGGAGTAAGACTCGATGTTTGACCCAGAGCTTATAAGAGCGGTTCCCGGATGGAAAGACGCACCAGTTCCATTATGTCACGGCGGTGATCCGAGAGCTCTTACATTCTGTTGCGATCCGAGATATGCACTTACACACGAGGAGAGGTGCTCCGTGATAAGAACACTCGATGATATCGGTCTTTCAAAAGAAGAGTATATCAAAATAAAAGAGGAGTTTACCGAAGAGATGGGGTGGTCAAACGACCGGACTTGCTTCGGCTCCCTGGTATTCTGTTGTCTCAGATCAAAGGGCTGCTACAGAAGAGATCCTGAAGTATCAAGGTTATGCGAGGATTTCGAAGACTATTACAAGAAGAAGAGAGTTCTCGCTCTAAGAATCCTCAAATCAGCCAGAAACAGAGAGCTTGTTGAGCCTTATATAAAACATGAGGAAGATGCACTAGAGGTCTAGAGGTTTGTCCTTCATGGGCGCCGCTTACTCTTCCTAAAAGCTTTACCTGTACATCCTCTTGGAAACGTCACTTACAGATTCGTTGACTCTGTGAACAACTGCACTGAGCTTCTTGTCGACTGAATCCTCAACGCTCTTTACACTTATTCTGAGAGCCCTCTCTTTATCCTCTATATCCTGTTGAATACGCATCAGGCGCTGGTTAATGTTTATGAGCAATGCAGCTAGCGAGAGCATCAGAACAATAGCAGAAAAGACAATTAAGTAATCCTGCTTGCTATAAAGCATCAACCATCGTATTGTGAGTGTGGCAGCTGTTGCGGCCATCACTACTGAAAATATTATATTTATCGGCTCTATCTTGAAATCCATAAATCCCACCCCTTGAAGCGTCTAATTCCATTATATTTCCCTTCGTATATAAAGTTTCACTAAGTATTTGCTACAAAGAAAAAGATAAAGCCCCCTCTCAACAATTACTTCCCGATGAAGATTAGCGAGCTGGGGCTTTCAAGAGAGGTCATTGAACACTATCAGAGATCAGGCATATCCGAGCTCTACCCACCTCAATGTGAAGCAGTCGAGAAGGGACTTCTCTTAAGAAAGAATATTATGGCCGCAGTTCCTACAGCAAGCGGTAAAACCATGATTGCAGAGCTTGCCATGCTCCATTCCGTTCTTGATGGTGGCAAAGCAATTTATATTGTCCCTCTTCGTGCTCTTGCTTCTGAGAAGTACGAACGTTTCTCTCAGTTCGGATCTCTTGGTATAAAAGTAGGAATATCGACCGGTGATCTGGACACAAGAGATGATTATCTTGGTTCTAACGACATCATCGTCGTGACATCAGAGAAGATGGACTCCCTCATGAGAAATGATGTGGCGTGGATAAGGGAGATCACAGTAATCGTAATTGATGAGATACACTTAATTGACTCTCCAAACAGGGGACCAACACTTGAGATAGCAATCGCCAAACTGAGAAGGGCAAGTCCAGATGCACATATCCTTGCACTGAGTGCCACAATAAGCAATGCAAGCGAGGTTGCAAAATGGCTCGACGCAGTACAAATAGAAAGTGATTGGCGACCGGTGGATCTAAAAGAAGGCGTCCTCCTGGATGGCGTTATAAATTTTGATGGGAAGAAGAAGGAGATAATAGATCACAAAGACCACACCGTCTCGCTAGTGATGGATACTCTCAAGGATGGTGGACAGTGCCTGGTCTTTGAGAGTACCCGAAGGTTCTCCGAGAAGACGGCGGAGAGGATAGGAAAAGCAGTAGTTAAAGTGCTGGAAGAGGACATAAAAAAAGATTTGAAGAGTCTTTCAAGTGAGATAAGATCCGTCAGTGGGACCGAACTTGGTGAACGCCTGGCAAAAACTGTTGAGAATGGGAGTGCATTTCATCATGCGGGCCTCAAATCCGAGCAAAGAAGGCTTGTTGAGAACGGATTCAAAGAGAATAAAATTAAGATCATCACCAGTACACCGACACTTGCAGCAGGAATAAATCTACCGGCAAGACGAGTAATAATTAAGAACTACAGAAGATATGAACCTAATCGTGGATCAGTACCTATTCCTGTTCTTGAGTACAAACAGATGTGTGGAAGGGCAGGCCGACCGGAACTGGATCCGTACGGTGAATCGGTCTTGATTGCAAAAGGGCCAGATGAGTATGATTGGCTTATGAATAATTATGTTTACGGAAGAATAGAGGATATCTGGTCGAAGCTTGGGACTGAAAACGCACTCAGAACACACATACTATCGTTGGTGGCGGGCAGGGTCGCAGAGACACATGCAGGGCTACTGAAGTTTCTAGGGGAGACTTTCTATGCAACCCAACAGAACACTTGGGATCTCGAACGTATAGTGGATAAAATTCTTCACCTATTATACGAAAAGGATATGATCCTTGAAAACGGGAACGGAGGTATCGCGGCAACGGATCTCGGAAGACTTGTATCCAGGTTGTATATAGATCCTCTCTCGGCCTCAACAATCATTGAAGGGCTGAAGGAACGACCATCAGTTCCTGATATTGGTCTTTTGCATCTTATATGCAAAACCCCTGACATTCACCTTCTCTATCTCAAGAGTAACGATTACTCGTGGATACGAGACTATGTTTATGACAATTACAAGAAGTTTGTTGATGTTCCGGATGAGTTCAGTAATGACTATGAATGGTTCCTCTCAGAGGTGAAGACTGCTGCCATGATAAATGACTGGATCACTGAGAAGGAAGAGGATGAGATAACCAGTAAGTTCGGTGTGGGCCCCGGTGACATTAGAAGCATCGTTGAGATCTCCGAATGGATTATGCACTCCGCTGTTCAGCTTTCAAATTTCCTTGGCCTTCAGACAACGCCTCTGGCAAGAGAGCTCTCGGTCAGGATCAAATATGGCGTCGAGAGGGAGCTTCTTGATCTGCTCAGGATAAGGGGGGTAGGAAGAGTACGTGCAAGAAGGCTCTACAATGCAGGATACACCGATGTAAGGAGACTTAGGGCTGCAAATTTAAGAGATATCAAACGGATAATAGGGGATAAGATCGCAGAGAATATAATGAAAGAGATATCATCTGAGGAGGCTTAGATCATGTGTGGTTGGGATATTCCCGAAGAAGAGAATGACCGGATGAAGGATTTCATAGGGAGAAGAGTAAAGGATGCTTACTGTGTGAAACCATATAGAGGTTTCACTCAATACATAATAGAATTCGATGATGGGAATAAGATTGTGTGGAGATTTGAGGATGATGCCTGCGACGTCGAGTTCTCAAAAGAGGGCTAGAGGAGCCCAATACTCTCTAACTCGGCCACGATCTTCTCGACTGCCACTGTGGCATCGTTTATACTCTTACCACCTGTGATAACAATCTTTCCCGAACCAAATATCAGGACAACAACCTTTGGATCAGTAAGTCTGTATACGAGTCCGGGAAACATCTCAGGCTCGTACTCTACATTCTCAAGACCCAGCCCTACGGCAATCGCATTCAGGTCGATGAGGTGACTGCCAAGTACTGCAGTTGCAACAATATTCTGGACTTTGACTTCGTAATCTTTGATCACATCGATGTCCATACTCCTCATCTTATCAAAGACCTTCTCAAGGCCTGTGTGAACATCAGCGACGCTCTTTGCACCAGTACAGACGATCTTTCCAGATTTGAATATCAGGGCAGCAACCTTTGGATCCTTTGTCCGGTAGACTATTCCCGGAAAACGTTCCCTGTCATACTCGGCGTCTTCCACAAGAGATGCAAATCTCTTCAGGTCTATCTCCTGTTGTATGTTCGTTGAAGCTACAACATTCTCAATCTTAATAGAATACCTTTGTGAAGTATCTTCTTCCATATTCATTGCCCCCTCATTTCCAACCTAGAGAAGCTTAATACCAGTTTGATGTATATCTGTTCAAGATATGGGTTAAAGTATATAATAGTATTGGTTAATATTGGTTAAAATCGCCATCGCTTTTAATTATTATGTAATCCTGAAATTTATCCGATTATTTTACGATCCGGTAGGCGAATCACTTACAGTAGTCTTATATAAAAAGCTCTCCAACCGGACTTTGAGATTGTGATAGAATGAGTGAGCATATATTCGAGCTTAATGGCAAGGTTGTCGCTGTGATAAGAGATGGTAGAGTGACCGAGATCAAGGGACCGTTGAGGCTCGAGTATTGTCCGCTCCAACACTCCCTTCGTGGTGTCGAAAAGATAACAGAAGATACAATTAAAGAGAGTATCGAGGGCAGGATAAAGGCTTTTGGCATGTGTACCGAAGATAGAATAATCGATATCAGACCGGACTTTGTAGATTTCGGAACCTCAGAAATAATGGCTTGCGCGATGGAATCAGGTATGATAGACGCAGCAGTTGAGCCCTGTGATGGTGCCGGTACGGTAATTGCAACTGATCCTGGGATTGTACAGGGAATCGGTGGGATAATGTCTGGTCTTGTGAAGACAACGCCGATACCGAAGTTGATAGATAGACTTGAGAAGAGAGGATCCATAGTAATCGATCCCAAAGGTGCGAAGATAGATCAGAAGGAAGGTCTGAAGGTGGCCTTTGATAAGGGATATAAGGATGTTTCCGTCACCGTTTCAAAGCTAGAGGAGGCTAAGGTCTGTAGGGAGATTGAAGAGGATGCAGATAGGAGAGCCGTGCTCTTTGGAGTTCATACGAGCGGTATGAGTGAGGATGAGGTAAAAGAGTTCGTCGATCTAATCGATGTGACAACCTCCTGTGCTTCAAAAAACATTCGTGAAGTTGCAGATAGGGCCCTTGTGCAGGTGGGAAACGGCATTCCTGTATTTGCTTTCTCAGAGATCGGGAAGGATGTTGTATTGAACAGGATACGATATATGAAGTCACAGGTTTTAATAAAGACCTGTGAACTGCCAGAACTACCTGAAGCAAGACAACCTAGGCCCTTACTTTAGCTTTTTAGCTCCAGGACTGGCTAAGGCGAGAGCCCTGCAGTAAAAAGTCCTGTCCTCTCATCGAGTCCGAAGATTATGTTCATACTTTGTATGGCCTGTCCTGATGCCCCTTTTACTAAATTATCGATCGTAGATACAACCACAATCCTGTCACTATCCTCTTCAACCTCAAATCCGATATCACAGAAGTTAGATCCGCGAACAGATTGAAGAGTCGGAACCGCGCCGAGTCGTATGAAAGGCTTATTCTTATAGAATTCCTGGTAAATTGACTCGATTTCAACTTCGCTCAAATTCTCCTTTACAAAGACGTGAGCTGTCGTGAGTATACCTCGCATAGCAGGGATAACGTGAGGTGTGAAGCTGATCTTGGTACCTCCAAGGCGACCTAGCTCCTGTACGATTTCAGATTTATGCCTGTGCGTGGTCATCTTGTATGCTAAGATATTTTCTGCAAGATTGGGATAATGCGAAGTCGTTGTCGGATCTACGCCCGATCCTGTGATGCCTGACTTTGAGTCGAAGACTACTCTTTCTACTGTTCCCTTGCCTAAGAGCGGAGCAACCGCAAGCACCGCACCTGTCGGATAACATCCAGGGTTTGCAACAAGTTTTGCTTCTGAGATCTCAGGATGCAGCTCGCAGAGCCCGTAAACGGCATCTCTTTTATCCGCTTTCCTTGAGTATACCCTCTCGTACTCTTCTGGCTTTAACCTGTAATCAGCACTTAGATCGATTACCAGTACACCGTTTTCAATCAGTTCCGGCACGTATTCCGAAGCCGTTCCATGGGGAACTGCAGTGAAGACGATATCCGATTCATCCGCAACTTTTGAAGTCTCAATGCCTTCATAGACCAGATCAGTGACCCCCTTAAGATGCGTATATACATCACCAACTCTCTTCCCTTCAAAACGGCGTGAGGTTACAACCTTTATCTCGGCTTCAGGGTGAAAGGAGAGTAAACGTATGAGTTCGGCACCTGTATATCCGGATCCGCCGATTATACCAACATCGATCATGTGATTTAATAGTACTTCCTCACAAAATGAACCTTTCGGCTCAAATCTTCACCTTCTCAACCACTTTTATCTCGGATATTCTCGTCGCTGGATAGTTGCCGCTTGCGTCTTTCTCTGCCGATTTTACCATATCCCATATGGTAAGTAAAGCAACACTTGCTCCGCAGAGGGCGTCCATCTCAACACCGGTCTTCCCTACAGATTTTACTGTAACGATCACTTCGATTATATCTTCATCTATCTTAAAATCAACATCAATTCCGGTTATTGGAATCTGGTGGCAGAGCGGAATCATTCCGGGAGTGTTCTTCACAGCCATGACGGCCGCAAGCCTTGCAGATTCAAGAACGTTACCTTTCTCTACATTCCCATCCTTTATTGCATCAATCGTACTACTCTTCAGCCGGATATTTCCTGAGGCTGTCGCTCTTCTCAACTGATCATCCTTTTCAGAGATGTCTACCATTGCAAGCTTCCCATCCTTAATATGAGTGAACATTCTGTCGGTTTTATAATTTTTTTCGTAACGATAAGTAACTTGCCTTTACAACTGGTTTACCTCCCAGAATATTACAGGGTTTTTGCAAAAGTTTTAAGGTAGGTTGATTATAAGGGGTAAGTCAAGGGCGTAATCCGGAGTATCAAGGATATATTGGACCGCAATCCGATACAGTTGATGACTTATACTGTTTTTGGGGGCGGTCTAATATATATACTCCATATATGCCTTATATGCAAAAAGTAGCTTTTAAATAAGACGGTACAGGAGAATTAACCCTTCAAAATATGAAAAAACTGATTATCGCCGTTTCTGCACCTTATAAATCTATCATGGTTGTCTGTTATCAAGATTGGATGAAGCTGATATTATCTCATTTACTAAGCAATATTGTTATCTTATTCTCCATTATGCAGGGAAATATCTATAAACATTGAGGATAGAAATTAGTGTATAATTTTAGCCGTCCGGGATGGGGGGATTTAAGTTCCCTAAGAAGATCGCGAGAATATCTTTAAGAGATCCTTTAAAGTAGGTGGTTGTTTGAAGCACAATATAGGGGGAGTTTGATTGGGTCTTGCAGTTGTGAAATGGATCGTTTGGACTCGAATTGTCAGGATAGATAGTGTGCCTCGTAAAGAAAGTACTTCTTGTTTCTCATTAATTGTGGAAAGGGGGGTGCAATGAAGAAAAAAGTGATGGTAATCGATGACATGCCCGATATTGTTGATATGGTTTCACTTATGCTTGAGTCTGAAAATTATGATGTTGTGACGGCGTACAGTGGGGAAGGGTGTCTGGAAAAGATCCGTGAAGAGAAACCTGATCTTATACTACTCGACATCATGATGAAACCGATGGATGGATGGCAGATACTCAACTCACTCAAGATGGATGAAGAGCTCTCCTCCATACCGGTCTCGATGCTTACTGTTGTTCTCTTGACTCCTGAGATCATGGAGGATAAGCCGATAGATAATATCGAAAATTACATCCTAAAGCCCTTCTCCAAAGATGGTCTGCTTGAAGATGTAAAGAATATCTTCAAAGAAGAAGAGGAGATAAGTAGTATTGTATACCTCCTAGAAGAAGGAGATAATAGGTCACTTGCCGAAGAGTATGAGGCTCTGGCAAAAGCAGTCAACCGTCATCGTAATTTATTGAGGGTTCTGCTTGAATCGACCCATACCGAGTTTGTCGAGAGTGAATCCGTATCAAATGTCGTCAAGAGCCAGGAACGCATGATCGAGTTCTCTGAGAAGAGGATGGAAGAGATTAGAAGCAGGATTAAACGGACTGTTACAAATACGACTTGAGCAGATACTACTGAAAAGGGTTTTTTTATGACGCCATTTTGGAGAAATCCCGAAAAAAGCGATACTGTGGATAAAAACCCGCGTATAGTTGACCTTGAAGATACAATAAAGATAATCGGGATGTCAGTTGATACTGACGCAAGGAAGATCTATCGTGATGCAACAAGACTGGGAAAGGAGTTTGAGAGGTATAAGCAAAATAATAAAATCCCGAATCTAAGGGAGCCCTGGGGATTTGCAGCGGTAAGCAAAGATTTTGATGAAGAGAGTAAGAGTTGGAAGTATATAATGGGCGATATCGTCACGAGTACAGAAGTTGTCCCAGAAGGTATGATCTCTTTTGAAATCCCTGCGATAAAATACGCGGTCTTCACCATCAGACCGAGAAACCGGTTCTCATGGGGCATGGTGATAGGGAGGATGAAGAGGCATATCTATCTCGAATGGCTACCTGGTTCGGAGTATGAACAGGCCGGTGTGATCGACGATTTTGAGTACCACGACGAGAGGAGTGTAAAAAAGAAGGGCGCCGAGATCGATCTCTATGTGGCTATCAAGGAGAAGGACCTGCCGCTCAGGACTCCTGAAGATTAAAGATGAAGAAGGGAAAGTAACTGTCTATCAAGCAGGTGTTACAATGCCAGGCGATATTGGGTCAATAACCTCAGCCGAGATGTTAGTAATCGATATGAACTGTGCTTATCACGGTCTTTCTACCTTGCAACTTATGGAAAATGCGGGTGCAGGTATTGCAAAGGCGATCAGGAATCATTTTGAGATCGGAAACATTTTAATCTTTGCCGGGCGTGGAAATAACGGTGGAGACGCCTTTGTTTCTGCAAGACACCTGAAGGACTTTGATATTGAGATCATCCTTTTGGGATCTTCAAAGGATATCAGGACTGAAGAGTCCCAGCTGAACTTTGAGATAATCAAGAATGGTAACTTTTCCATAAGGGAGATACGTGATTCTACTGAGTTGGAAGGCGTTTCTACGAACGGAAAGGATATAATAATTGATGCAATCCTCGGAACAGGTGTGAGAGGGAAGATAAGGGAGCCTGAGTCCTCGGCTATTGATCTTATCAACAGATCTGAGGCGTTTGTTCTCTCAGTAGACATCCCATCAGGACTTGATCCAGATAGAGCGTTCTCATCAGATGTGAAATCCGTTCGTGCGGATCTTACCCTTACCTTTCACAGGATGAAGAGGGGGCTCGAGTCTTCAAAAGTAAAAAAATTCACAGGCGTTGTAGAGGTTGTTGATATCGGAATTCCCAGAAAAATGGAGGTGCTTACAGGTCCAGGTGATGTAAAGCTTCTTCTTCGCAGAAGAGATGACAGCCATAAAGGGGAGAATGGGAAGGTCCTGATCATAGGAGGTGGTCCGTACACCGGAGCACCGGCACTCAGCGCCCTTGCAGCATTGAGAACAGGCGCAGATTGGGTGACGGTGATGATGCCAAAGAAATCTTATCAGGCAGTCCAGTCTTTCTCTCCCGACCTTATTGTAAGGCCACTGTCATCTGACATTTTGACAAAAGCCGATCTTCCGGCAATAACTGAAGAGATCCAAAAGCATGATGTCGTTGTGATCGGAATGGGACTTGGTAGTGAAGGTGAGACTGTAAAAGCAGCTGAGTCGATAATTGAAGAGTGTGACAAGGTTGTAATCGATGCAGATGGTCTTTATGCTTTAAGATTGCCGATTAAAGAAGGAATAAAAGCAATAATTACACCTCATGCAGGGGAGTTTTCGAAAATCTGCGATCTGAAAGTTCCCCGTGAAGTAGAAGAGAGGGTTAAATTTGCAGAGGAGTTTACAAAAGCAAACAATCTGACTCTTGTTCTTAAAGGAAAGCTCGATGTAATATCAAGCGGTAAAAAGTCGAAGATTAATATAACCGGTAACTCCGGAATGACCGTTGGCGGTACAGGAGACGTACTATCCGGAATCACTGGTGCAATGTATACTATGACGGATGATCCGCTTCAGGCCGCATCAGCAGCTGCATTTATATCAGGAAAGGCCGGAGATATCGCTTTTGAAGAATATGGCAACTCTCTTCTGGCAACTGATGTAGTCAAAAGAATTCCTCAAGCGATATCACCGAGAGGCTGAATTATGTCCTCTTGAATGGGAACAATGCTATAGCGCCCAAGAGATCACTCTCCTCCACCATACCATCGATTGCGGCCAAAAATGATATGTAATCGACCGTCCGTTCATCTTCTATCTTCTTTATCTCAGAACCGCCCATTGCAATCGGATGTCCCAGGCCATGACGTGCATAAAATGATTGGATCGCATAGTAATTTGGCGGGATATTCAAGGTGCTAATTTTTATAGATTTCACCTCGCCGGATTTTATACTCTTGGTCTCAGCGGCAATTAGAGGAACAAATTGCACCTCTTCTCCAACGTCATATTTGGCATTGAAGATCCCGATCTCCTCTTTTCGGAGTACCTGATCTTTCTCCCTATTAACAATTCTGACTTCTTTGAGTATTTCCTCCCCCTTTATCTGGTAGACTGCCAGGTTCTTCGGTGCCTTATCCATCACTTTCTGACCGACCTTATCATACGGCATCACGATTATATCTATGTGGTTTTCTTTAGCATACTTCAGGATCGTGTTCTGGGGCTTACCTTTGATCAATTCAGTGAATATCTTGGCATCCCCGCCGATAATCTCAGACGCCTCGCCAAAGAATTTATTTGCAATCCTCTCGATGTTTACCTCTGAGTAATCCCCACCCACCAGGTGATCCCTTATGGCTCCCATGATTGTAGGTGTAAAGCGCATGCTCTCATCGAATATGTATAAAAGATACACCTCTGCTTCAGTGTTCTTCACAAGTTCAGAGATTTTTTCTGCCCTCTCTCTATATAAAGAGGGGATATATAGTGGTAACAAAATTTTCATCAACATCAACACCGCAATTTTATAGATCAATCGTTTTATCTGTGGGTACTTTAACTTTTTTACTTTGCCATATTAGTGGTTGGTATCTTAAAAATGAGAAGTTTAATAAAATCAATCTACCATGAATTGTCAGGAGTTTTGATGAGATGACGCAAGTTGAGAGACTTTCACTTGATGATTATTTTATGGAGATAGCTTCTGTTGTTGCAAAGAGGTCGACCTGCTTGAGAAACCACGTCGGAGCTGTGATAGCAAGGGATAAACGGATCCTATCAACAGGATATAATGGGGCACCAAGTGGTCTTGAGCACTGCCTTGATATCGGATGCATCAGAAATGAGAAAAATATAAAATCGGGGGAGAGACACGAACTTTGTAGGGCAGTCCACGCCGAACAGAACGCTCTGATCCAGGCGGCGTTGCATGGTGTCAGCGTTGAGGGTGCCACACTGTATTGCACGCATCAGCCGTGCATACTATGTGCCAAGATGCTCATCAATGCCAAGATACATAGGGTGGTCTTCAAGATACCCTATCCTGACACAGCATCACTTGAATTCTTGGATGAGGCAAGAATTGAGGTTGAGATGTGGGGGGAATAGAAAAGATATAATACGTGGTATGTAATCAATACTATACCATGACCAAACCGATGACCGAGTTCTGCAATTCATGTGGTGTCAGGCTTACTGAGCTTGGATATACTAGATTTCCGTGTCCTACATGCGGATCCGAGATTGGAAGATGTGTAAAGTGCAGAAAACAGAGTACCGTTTATAAATGTCCTGAATGTGGATTTATGGGTCCTTAGGTGATTGAAATGGGAGAAGTAGCAGCAAAGATAAGAGTAATGCCAAAGAGTGTGGAAACAGACCTTGAAGCTCTAAAGAGCAAGTTAGAGGCTTCACTACCAAAAGAAGTTACTCTTAGAGGTTTTGACGAGGAACCTATTGCTTTCGGTCTGAAGGCAGTGATAGCTGTTGTAACCATGGGAGACTGCGAAGGAGGAACCCAGGGTGTAGAGGATGCCTTCAGTGCCGTGGATGATGTCGAGAGCATCCAGGTTGTTGAAGTCGGAAGGATGCTTTAATACCTATTTATTGTGAGGGGGCTGTCAGATAAACGATTCTTCAAGCAGCACTCCCCATAATAACCCTTATATTCATTTAGCGACTTACACTCTGTGGATATGAATGCTTGAAGAACCGGTGGAAATTCTGCTTGATTTGGCTACCAGAGGGGAGATAGACCCTTGGGATATCGACATAATCGATGTCACCGATAAATTCTTAGAGAAGCTCAATGAGATGAGTAAGCCTGATCTCAGAATATCCGGTAGGACTCTTTTTTATGCATCCACGCTTCTGAGAATGAAAGCCGAGGGACTGGAAGTAGAAGATGATGAAGATGAGTTTGAAGAGGTGCTCGACGATATAGAAGTTGAAGATGAAGAAGGTGTCAATATCGAGTACCCCAAACTGGTACCGAGGATCAGGAGGAAGAGTAAACGTCCTGTCACTCTTGACGAACTTATCAAAGAACTGAGTAAGGCCGAGTCGGTGGAGCGGAAGAGAACCATAAAGAAGTACAACGTTGCCGATTCAATGAAGAAAGTTGAAGAACTGCTCATGATAGCTCACGATGAGCGAATAGAGGAGAAGATACTTGAGATTGAAGCCATCCTTGATGAAAAGTTAAAGGAGCGTGACTATCTGCTCTTTTCAGAGCTTATCGAGAGTATGAACTCGTCAAGTATAGTTTATACCTATATCCCACTACTTTTTTTAGCTTCAAAGAAGGCGATTTGGTTGGAGCAGGAAGAATTATACGAGGATCTGTATATAAGGAGGCGAGTGCATGAATGACATAAGGATCATAGAGGCCGCCCTCTTCACTTCGGAGAGTTCGGTGAGTGAGAAACAGTTGGGGAAGTTGATATCAAAGCCAGTGAGGCATGTTAGAGGTTTAATGGATAAACTCATCTCCGAGTATGAAGATCGGGCAATCGAAATCATTAATATCGAGGATGGGAAGTATGTGATGCAAGTCAAGAGAGAATATGGCAAATACCTCAAGAATCTGGCACCACGTGATATGGATACGCAGGTTCTCAGGACGCTCTCGGTGATAGCATACCATCAACCCGTACTCCAATCAAAAGTGGTCGAGATAAGGGGTAACAAAGCGTATGAACATATAAAGGAGCTGGAAGTTGAGAAGTTGATAAGCTCGAAACCACAAGGCCATTCAAAGCTCTTAAGTACAACCGAGAAATTTGTTGAGTATTTCTGGAATGAAGAAGATGATAAGTATAGCAATACCGAAGGGTAGTCTGGAAGAGCAGACTTTAATACTTTTTAAGCAGGCGGATCTTGGGATCAGGAAGACGGATAGGGAGTATAACCCGATCATTGATGATCCAAGGATAGGGAAAGTCAAGATACTGAGGCCCCAGGAGATTCCGAAGTACGTGGAAGAAGGATACTTCGACCTTGGTATATCGGGCAAGGACTGGATAACCGAGACTGAGGCGGATATTGTCGAAGTAGCAGATATGCCTTACAGTAAACAGGGCGCCGGAAATGTCAAGATAGTGATTGCGGTACCGAGAGATGAGGATATAAATAGCGTTGAAGAGGTAAAACCAAACAGCAGAGTCACAACCGAGTATCCGAATATGACGAAGAAGTTCTTTGATGACCTTGGAATTCCTGTAGATATATTCTTCTCATATGGGGCTACAGAGGCAAAGGTCCCGGATCTTATGGATGTGGTTGTAGATCTTACGGAGACCGGTTCAACACTCAGAAAGAACGGCCTCAAGATCATCGGGAAGATAACCGAGTCTTCCACAAAGCTCATCGCAAACAAGGAGAGCTGGAGTGATGATGAAAGAAGAAAGGAGATTGAGGAGATAAAGACACTTCTTCTGGGAGTGATAGATGCCAGGGGCAAGGTGCTTCTGAAGATGAATATTCCTGAGAATATGCTGGACGATCTAATATCCTCACTACCTGCGATGAAGAACCCGACTATATCAAAACTGTATGGGACTGACTATTATGCCGTTGAGACTGTTGTCGAGAAGAGAGAGGTTAATATCCTAATCCCGCAGTTGAAGAGCAAGGGTGCGGAGGATATCTTGGAACTGGATATAATGAAGATCGTAAGGTGAGGTTGTTGGGGAAAGTATACCTTGCCGGACCACTTTTTTCACTTGCGGAGACCGAGTTCAACAAGAGACTTTGTGAGAAGATAGTAAGTCTTGGATATAAAGTATTCCTACCCCAGGAGGATTCGAACAATTCTCATGATAGCGATATTAAAAATGAAGAGATATTCGAGAAGAATCTGGTGGCAATAGATGATTCGGATATTATTGTTGCCGTTCTTGACGGTGCCGATATCGACAGCGGAACTGCCTGGGAGATAGGTTATGCAAGCGCCTTGAGAAAGCCTGTTTTCGGTATCAAGACTGACTTTAGAAGTCTGGGAAAAGAAGGGCCGGTGAACCTAATGGTCTACTACTCACTTAAAAAATTCTGCACAACGGTTGAAGAGCTTATGATTGCGCTGGGAGGCGAGGGAAATTGAAGTATACTAAGGCAGAGATCGGTCGCATCTTTGTCATCCGTTTGGAGGATGGAGATGTCGTGCATGAAGAAATCGAGGGTCTTGCCATAAAGGAGGGTATAAAATCCGCTGCCTTGATAGCCGTAGGCGGTGCTGATGAGAAGAGTAAGATAATTGTCGGACCTGAGGATGGAAGAAGTGACGTTATCAGTCCGATGGAGTATATCCTCTCAGAAGCCCATGAGGTCGTTGGCACGGGAACGATATTTGTCGATGAGGATGAAAAGCCGACTCTTCATATGCACTTCTCCTGCGGACGGATGGGAGAGACCATCACAGGATGCGTGAGAAACGGTGTGAAGACCTGGCATATCCTTGAGATCATATTATTTGAGCTTGTAGGTAACAATTCCATGCGAATTCTTGACGAGAAGCTTGGATTTAAGCTTTTAAGACCTTAAGTGTCTATTGAGGATTAATTATGTCTAAAAAGATAGAAATAGAAGTAAATAGGAAGAAGAAGGCCATTATAGAGCTGGATAACCGAAATACTCAGATTGCAGAGGATATATTTGGCATTCTACCGATAGAAGTTGAGGCAACGCGTTGGAAGGACGAGGTCTACTTTGAGATCCCGTTGAACCATCGAGATATGAACGCTTCACCTGACGCCGTAAAAGGGGACGTCTCTTACTGGTCCCCAGGCTCAGCATTCTGCATCTTCTTTGGAGATACCCAGCCCGTCTCTTCCGTGAACCATGTGGGAATGATAAAAGAAGGGCTTGAGATCTTTACTGATGTGGTTAGTGGGGATCGAATCAGACTGAGACCTCTCTGAAAGATTATGCAACTCTATCGATTACGGCCTGAACCATCTCACTCATCTTCGTGTCTCCGCCAAGATCATATGTGACTTTTTTACCCTCGGTTATCACTTCATTTATCGCACTCTTAATAGCGTTCCCCTTCTCGTTTTCGTCGAGATATTCGAGCATCCACGCCCCTGCAAGTAGCGTTGCTGTCGGATTAACCTTGTCGAGGCCGGTATACTTCGGAGCAGATCCGTGTGCAGGCTCGAACATTGCATATTCATCACCAATATTTGCAGACGATATGAGTCCTATACTCCCGACTAGTGCGCTACACTCCTCACTTATCACATCCATGAAGAGATTCGTCGACAGCAGGATCTTTTGGTTGAAAATTTGTGGGTTCTTAATAAGCTGCTGGGCTATGTTGTCTATGTGGTAGGTCCAGATATCGATTCCTGGGTACAGTTCACCGAGTGCCTCAACCTCATTTATGAATCTGCCACAGGTCTCTTTTAGGATGTTACTCTTGTGGATCGCAACGACTGTATCCCAGTTCCTCCTCTTTGCCTCCTCAAATGCATACCTCGCGATGTTCTGGGAAGCTTTCTTTGTAATCTTTCTTATGGCTATACTCACATTGTCATCAAGTACAACCTCGGAACCGAAATAGAGCCCTTCTGTCCCCTCACGAACACATACAAAGTCCACGTCTCCAAGGGGCCTGTTTGTGTTCTCATAGGTCTTAATCGGCCTTACATTTGCGTAAAGGTTGTACTTCTGCCGAATGGACACCGCAACACTCTTTGGCGATCCAATGCCTCCCGGTGTCGTAGTGGGACTCTTGAATGCGGCATCAGCCTCATCTAATATCTCCCATGTCTCGTCGGGAATAAGCGAACTTCCGCCGTTTGCTTCCCACCAAGTACTGCCGGCCTCACACGGAATCATCTCGACATTCGATGATACTGCATCAAGAAGATCCGTAAGCCCTTTTGCCAGTTCCGGACCGACACCGTCTCCTTTTATTAGCGCAACTTTCTTACTCACCATAACCACCTTTCTTCTTTAGATAGGGCATAAGACCGCCCTCATCAAGTATATTCTGCATGAACTCGGGAAGAGGATTGAACCTGTATTCGGTACCTTTTGAGATGTTTTTTATCGTACCTTCTGTGAGGTCAATCTCGAGTTCATCATTCTGATCGACATTCTTTGATATATCCTTGCACTCCACAATTGGCAAGCCTATGTTGAAGCAGTTTCTGTAAAAAATCCTTGCAAAGGATTCGGCTATTACACATGCTACGTCCGATCCTTGAATAACAAGCGGAGCCTGCTCCCTTGAAGAACCACAACCGAAATTCCTTTCGGCTATAATAATCGGGTTATTTGCTTCTCGAGAATCTTCATAAAATGTGGGATCTATTGCTTCAAAAGCATGAACTGCAAGCTTCTTGAAATCGAAAGCATCATATTTGAACTTACCCGAAATTATCTCATCCGTATTCGTGTCCGCGGCAAATATGCGTAAGACTTCTCCTTTGATAATATTGGACATTTTACCCTTCTCTCATCGATTTTAAACTAATATTATTATTTTTGGGTATCGGCATAAATCTTTCCAAAAAGCCATTCGGAGGTTGCAGGTCCGTTACCAAAAGAATTTTATTGATTAAGGGCTAGGGATAAGATAGATAATCAATAATTAGGTGGTTTTATGGGTGAAGGACATGGATATGGGAAGACAATCTTATTTAATGAACATTTTGTTGTACATGAGGTGCCGGCAATAGCATCCGCAATCGATAAAAAGACCATCGCAATCGTTAAAGAGTCGGATAAGGGAGAGTTTGTGCTCTCGGATGAAAGGCCAGAGACGCCGGGATATAAGAAAGAAAAACTTTCCGAGCAGAAGGATTCACTCGATAGAATATTTAATGCTATGGACCTTGCTGATAAGAAAGACTCACTTGAACTTACATTGGGTGGTGATCTTCTCTGTGCAAGTGGACTTGGGGCTAGTGCAGCATCGTGTACTGCGACAGCAAGAGCGCTCTCTGATCATTTTGGCCTGAATTATTCTCTTGAGGAGATCAATAATGTGGCCTATGAGGGTGAGAAAGGGTATCATGGTACGCCATCAGGCCTCGATAATACAGCCGCCACCTATGGCGGACTGATCTGGTTTAAGAGGGGAAATGACGGTGTCATGGAGAAGCTGAACCTCAAGAACCCGGTCGAGGTTGTTATAGCAAACACAGGAATTGTTGCAGACACCACAGCCGCTGTTTCCGGTGTCAAGGATCGAAAGGAGAAGTATAAAGAGAAATATAATGAACTCTTCAAGAGCGCTGAGGAGATGGTATATGAGGCAAGAAAGGCTCTTGAAGCAGGTGACGTCAAAAGAGTTGGAGAGCTTATGAATGAGAATCACACTCTTCTTCAGGGAATCGAGGTATCCTGTAAAGAGCTTGATATGCTCGTTGAGATGGCAAGGGACAACGGCGCAATTGGTGCTAAGATGACTGGAGGAGGTCTAGGTGGTAATATCCTTGCACTTACTCCCGGAAGAAAGCTTCAAGAAGAGGTTGCAAACGCAATCGAGAGCAAAGGATTCAGTGTGATAAGGACGAGTGTGGGTATCTGATTAATCTCATAAATTTTTGATCGCCTACTATTTATGCATAGAATCCGGGTGCTTAACCCCGGTACTTTTAGGCTTCTTCATCAAATCCAGTGGATCTACATCACATTCTGCAAAAAATGAAATTTAGTCTATAGAATAAACAAATAAGGATCTTAAATATTATTTAAAAGTTCAAGGATCCCATTTCACTAAAATAGAGTAATTATGAATATATTTTTATGTTGTCTTTAGTGTATAATTTCATACAATATCCGAGGTTGTGTATTTTAATAATATTGGGTATAAGGGGTTAGGTAAAATAGATATTGGGTTTAATTGTCTTATGGAGCTATCAGATGGTATAATAGGATAATATGAGAAATGAGGCTGTGGGGAGATGAGTTTGGTATGTAAGTTCATAGAACAGAATAACAAACCATTCAACTAAACTGCGCCTTAGTGTGGGCGTGGGCGTTAATGTAGGAATAGCTGTTGGTATTGGAGTCGGATTGAGTGTTGACGTTGATTCTTTTGTAGGAGTTGGCATGGGGGTTGGGGTAGGAGGATCGTATTGAATCGAAGATTGTCCTGTTCCAACATTCATAGATGACGATGGAAAAGCCGAAGGTTGTGTAGATGTCGGCGTGGTTGTCGGAGTTGGTGTAGATGTCGGCGTGGTTGTCGGAGTTGGTGTAGATGTCGGCGTGGTTGTCGGAGTTGGTGTAGATGTCGGCGTGGTTGTCGGAGTTGGTGTTGGTGTCGGCGTGGTTGTCGGAGTTGGTGTTGGTGTCGGCGTGGTTGTCGGAGTTGGTGTTGGTGTCGGCGTGGTTGTCGGAGTTGGTGTTGGGTCATTGAGTGATTTCCCCTCTATTATAAGTGTAGTGTCTACAATTTTTGTCTTCTTCATCTCAGAATTACCATCAAATAGAGCCGGAAATTCAAGTACAATCTTGCAAGAATCCCCCGCATCACCCACGGCTTCAATCGTAACATCGGCAAGTTTGATATCCTGATCTATGTAACCGCTGACCTCTCCTGACGTGTCCACCGCAGCATAACGTGTAAAACCGGCATCATTATCTATCTCTTTATAGGTCACAAAACCTAAGCTGCAGTTACCGATATCACGTACATGGACTACTGAAGGATCATATGTTAAAAGCAGATGTAAGCCCGAGACTCCTTGTATATCCTCACACTCGTAAATTACAATCGGAAAGGTCAAATTCTCCCTTTCGTCCAGATTCAATTTTGATGTTGTCGTATTGTCAGCATCAATGGGGGATATCGAGGCTGGAATAAGCAGTATTAACAACAAAGCCAAAACCACTCGTTTCCGATTATTAATTCCGACACACATATTATTATTTCCTATGATGGAAAACCTATCACGGTTTATATGATAAGCCCATTATCAATCTTTTGGTATTGCACTCGCCCTGTAAATTATGGTAAATTGATATTCATACCTTTGCGTTGGACGGATGCCGTTTATTTTGAGGGGAAAATGATATGTCATAGCCCCTCCAAGATAGATACAATGAGCTGGGTTATCTGGGTGACAGGACTTCCGGGATGTGGGAAGACGACTGTCTCGGAGAGGGTAAGAGAACTCCTTCTTGAGAAAAATGTTAATGTAAAGATACTGCAACTTGACAAGATCCGTAAGGTGATCACACCGAATCCTAATTATTCGGAGGGAGAACGAGATATCGTCTATTCTGCTCTTGCTTACATGGCATTCCTCTTGTATGAAGAAGGAATAAATGTTATAATCGACGCAACCGCCAACAGGAGAAGATACAGGAATCTTGCAAGAGATCTCATCTCTGACTTTTCCGAGATCTATCTTATCTGCTCCCTTGAAAGCTGTGTTAAAAGGGAGGAGAAAAGATCGGCAGATTACGCACCAAAAGAGATCTACAAGAGATCGAAGAGCAAGGAAGCATCAGTTCCCGGTGTAAATGTAGCGTATGAAGAACCGGAAAGTCCCGAACTGGTGATTGACAGTGAAGTTCTTGGAATTGACGATAGTGCTGCTCTTGCGGTGAATTGGATAATTAACAATCTTCAATTCTGACCTTCAAGCGAGTCATCGGATTTGGTATTGCCTTTTAGTTCGGTGATGGCTTTTTCTGCATGAGTGACGACTTCATCAAGGCCTTTCTCGTCTGCTTTTTTGAGGATTTTTTCTAGATCTTCTATTACTTGGGGTTTGATTGATTTCAATCCGGCTTTATCCGAGTATATTGCAATACTTTTGAGTGCATCAATTCCATCTTTTGTTACAAATTTATGAAAGGGCGGAAAATCGATTGCTGACAGAGCGTATGAAGCGATATTTTCGACGGCGTAGGATACAACTGACCTTTTTTCTTTTTTAATTCCCTGTTCAGCAATTTCTTTTAATACACTGACTATGGAGCCTATTAATAGAAATTTAAACTCTTTTTTCAGTAATATACTACCAATCTCATGAATTTTAAATATAGCTGCCTGTGAAGAGCTGTTTTCCCCTGTGAACCCATTATCCACTGCCAAAATACCTAAATTTTTGATTACATAAATGATGTCATCGTTAGAGGTATCTGAGATAACAATCATATTCTCTTCAGCACATTCGCGCCCTATGTACCCTAAAGATTGTATAAAAGGTTTCATTCCACCATCTGTTTTAGAAGTTTTTGCAATAGAATCCATTGCGCCAATTACCAGATCAATAAAATCAGGATCTTTTGAAGAAACGGCATTCGTGCCTATCTTCTCAAGATGGTAAACAAAATGCTCTGCTATTTTAGCTGCATCGTCTTTATCTTTTTCGTCCTTTAATAGCTCTATTCCTTTCTCGACGATTTTATTAATGGCCAGTCGAGCCACTTCGTGATTTGACATCGATATAGCGTTGTTTGCAATATCACGCAATGGTTGTAAGGGATCGGACTCATCATCTTCTTTTACAACAAAATCTGATCTTTTTTTATCTTTGTGGGCAAGTATTACCGACTCTTTCTTTACATCTTTCCCAATCACTTCTAGAATTTTTGTTGGTT
>JAXHUQ010000180.1:0-1884 GCA_034189535.1 Halobacteriota archaeon
GATATTCAGGCATCGTCTTGATTTTTCATTTGACCTGCGTTTTATTAAAAGATTGAAGCCAGTATATTCCTGAAACCGTAAAACTATCTTCAATCAGGTGGATTATTCCGCCAACGAATAACCCAAGGGGAAATGTCACTTCAGTCCTTGCATAAATATGCTGTTATGCAACCCCTAATCGACAAGTGAAATTAAAGACCAATCTCTTCTATCTGTTACTTCTATCTTTCCTGATTTCACACTATATTCCAAATCAAAAAATTTATCCAAATAATCTTCAAAGCTTGCTTTTGAAGAATCATACGAGAAATGCTTTATACACGCCCACTTTTTATCTAAAACACAAATACAAAATAGTATAGACACCTCCCCATTACCATCTATTAGACTTGAACACTTTTTAAAGGAATAAATGAACTTGTCAAAAAGAGATGGCAATGTCCCTCCATCTATGTTCTCAAGAGTGTGAAACCAGTTTCCTGTAATACCCTCTTTGATAATTTTCTCAATATCTTTTCTAAATTTTTCATGGTCTGTATTCAGAGCTTTGAATTCAATATTGGCAACCTTCTTGAAGTCTTTGCCATCATAATCATATAAACTTAGGTCTGAACTTGCACTTTTTGAGTTTTTACCACTCTGTTGATTATTCCTCCGCAGTTGGAGTTTCAATTGAGTAATAGTAATTTAACGTATTCAATAACCCGCAATATAGAACCCTTGACTCTTGCTCACTGATACGTATTTTTCCATCTTTCATTTTGGGAAATATCAATCGATGTGATAAACCCTGAGGATTACTTTTTACGTCGGTAAGATACCATAACTCAAATGAGACCCTGCGATTTATTTCAAAAATGTCATTTATTAACATACATCAACCCCTCAGTCAAACTCTTTTGATTGTTGTTCCTTTCGCAATTTTTCTCTTAACCTCATCCAATTTCAATGGATTTTCCAGATTCTGGTACAATCACTTCGATGTTTGTATCTCTCAATTCCCCCTCAAATACCTCTGGGTGCTCAGTGTGTACAGGTATCACTTTTTTTGGCTTTAATTTTGTTATAAGTTCGATTAATTCTGGTTTGGATGCGTGTCCTGATACGTGGGCCCTTTCAATTCTTTTTTTTATCTTGGTGCAATTATTGTAGGTGCATTCTGAAGGGATTTCTGGCTCTCCCTCTGTAAATTTTATCTCGAATGTATCAAGCCAGTTTATCAAACGTTCTTCGTCCAGCTCCATTTCGTCACAGAACGGCTCACAAACGGCTTTTATAAAACGAGATCCTGGGAGCTTTCCATTTTTATCTGCGAGGTCAAAAAGTTGGTTGAGGTCGAAGTAAGACATCATTAGTACATATTTTTCAGGTTGCCTCTTCACTTCTTCAGCAGTTATTCCCTGTGTGTAATGGCTTGAATCCTTATCGTTTTCCCAATCAGTCGAGTACCCGTATTCATGTTTATCTTTAGAATAGTCAGCTGGGGAATAAAGGCAGCTTGATTTTCTTTTGAGGAACACCTTGACAGAAGGAGGTAATTTTTCATTCCCTAATTTATTTAGCAAATATGCGAGCCTGGAGTTTATTATAAAAATTCTGTTTGATTCTTCTGAAGCTTCTCTGATGGTTTCATATCTTGTTGTGTCCTTCCAGCTAAAATCCACGAACGCAAGAGATTTAGTGTTTTGGATCTCCTGTTTAATCTTTTCTTTAACCTCTTTTTCTGTCAGCCTGGATTCGGAATCAATCCTTGTTCCCTCACATATCATTACATCGATACCCTCACCAACATCTTTTACATATTGATCAATGGTGGTCCCAAGGCCCCCGTGGAATCTTATATCCCCTGTATAGAGTATCCTAATGAGTTTTTTATCACTTTCG
>JAXHUQ010000181.1:0-1870 GCA_034189535.1 Halobacteriota archaeon
CACCGGACGATGGGTCCTGCAGACCGGCAAGTATCTTACTTAGTGTGGTTTTTCCGGAACCACTGACACCAATGATTCCAAAGATCTCGCCTTCGTTTACCTCAAAGCTTATTCCATCGACTGCATTGATTATACCTCTGTCGAAGGTATAGAACTTCTTCCTACAATCCCCGATCTTTATACAGGTAGCTTCCTTCTGGATTCTGGATTTTGAGATCTCTCTCAACTCATTTATAACAGCATGTGCATCTTCCAGGTCTGCCTTGATCTCGCTTATCATCTCTTCGGACTTTCCCTGTGCTATCACTTGACCCTTATCAAGAATTATGCCTTCTTCAGTGAGCGTCGTTATCGCCTCGAGCCAGTGAGAGGTAACAAATGTTGTAAGACCTCCTTTGACCTCTTTATTGATAACTTCGTGCACCGCTTCGGCAGTTACCGGATCAAGTGTACCTGTAGGTTCATCTGCAAATAGGATCATGGGGTTCTTTGCAAGTTGCCTTGCAAGAACAACCCTCTGTTTCTCACCGCCGCTCAAATCCCTTGCAACATGTAGTACTCTATGGGTTAAATTAACCTTTGAAAGGAGCCTGAGAGCAGCGAGTTGCTGCTGGTTCTTTGGAACACCTGCATCAGTGAGTGCTTCCATCACATTCACAAGAACAGGCATTTCTCCAAAGAGTGCAAATGTACGCTGAAGCATCAGGGCATTTCTATTGTATATCTCCTTGAACTTGGGTGTACCATATGTCTCCCAGAGATCGACCTCTTCAAGGTCCAACCTCTCTTCACAAATAATGCACTTTTCGCCTTTCTTACCGGGCTTTTCAATCCTACCACATGTTGGACAGAACGCCACTCGATAGATTATGTTCCCTTCGGTAGGTCTGCACTCTTTTATTCCGCGGATTGCGTTCATGAGAACGGTCTTTCCGGAACCGCTCTTTCCGAGTATTCCGAAAGACCCTCCCTCTTTCAATCTGAAACTGATACCACTCAGTACTTGTTCTTCTCCGAATGTCTTGCAAAGATTTTCAACGATTACAAAATCTTGTGACATCCTAAACACCCATGGCGATGTCCTTCTCCTTATATTCTTCCAATATGTCTTTTGGTGATCCTATCTTAACAACCTGACCAAGTCTCAACCACATAACTCTATCACATACCGCCTCAACGAAGAACGGATCGTGTGATACGATCAGATAGGTCTGACCAAGCTCCTGCCTGGATGAAAGGATCGATTTTATGAGTTCCTGTGTCGTTTCTGGATCAATAGTTCCTGTTGGTTCGTCAAGAAGTAATATGTATGGCTCTGTCATGAGTGCTCTTGAAAGTGCGACCCTGTGTCTTTCACCCTCTCCTAAGTTGTCAGGGAATAGTGATAATACGCTCTTTGCCTTCTCTTCCTCAAACCCAACGGCTCTTAATACATGCATTGCCTTTGCCCTTGCGATCTCTGCAGGCATATCCAGTCCGATAGAATCGGTAAGGTTCTCAAGAACAGATGCATGATGGTACAGATCATATTCCTGATGAAGCACCGATATGAAAGGTCTTGCCCTTCCCCTACCTTCAGGTCCTGGCACACTCATGTCAACCCAATCCTCTCCTATTCTTAGGAGTATCTTACCGCCTGATGGCTCTTTCAAGCCTGATAAGATCTGACTGAGTGTAGTCTTACCTGAACCACTAACACCCACAATACCATAGATCTCGGCTTCGTTAACATCGAAACTTACATCATCAACAGCTTTTATTATACCCCTATCGAATGCGTAGAAGTTCTTTTTACAACCTTCAACCTTCACTATTGGCATATCCTCTTTAACCCTTGATGCTGATGCCTCTCTTAACTCTTTCATTGCGG
>JAXHUQ010000182.1:0-1837 GCA_034189535.1 Halobacteriota archaeon
AACAGAACTGAAAGAATTTGAGAGTAGACTGAACATAAAGAAACCGTCCTACGATTATGAGAAGCGTTGCGAGATGCTTCTCAACTGGGCCTGTGAATTCAACTGTATATGGCTTGAAAAGGAGGGACTGAAGGAACTAGTTTTAAGTGCCATGAAGGATGGTAAGATCCTTCCCACCCCACTCAGTATCAAAGACTTTGCCTTAGCCACTTTTGATAAAGAAAATATAGATGAAATTGAAAAAGAAATTAAAAATAAATCCAAAGCGACGGCAGTGGCATTTGCAAAAGAGATAAAGAATATGACTGACGATAAGATCCTGCTCCTCTCATTCCCATTCATTTCAAGCGATTTTGGAGTTTCCTTTGTTAAAGATGTATATCAGGAACTTACTGAAGAGCTTGAGTTGAAGGATGCATGGGGGTTTGATAGAGTTCTTAACTGGTTCAAGGATGATAAGATAAATATTAAATATTGGCTTAGAGGTGAAGTTATAGAATTTTCCCATCCCTCTTACAGTGAAGCACTGGGGTACATACTTATTGAAGATGGGGAGCTTACGAAGATCAATAGAGACTTGTTCAGTAGAGTGCTTTTCAAACTATCCGAAAAGGATGGTGCTGCGGGTTATGTTGCATGGGCTGTGGCAAGAAATTTCAATGAGCTTCCTGAAGATGTGAGAAATCAACTATTAATCAAACTATCAGAAAAGGATGATGCTGCGGGTGGTGTTGCACGGGCTGTGGCAGATAATTTCAATGAGCTTCCTCAGGATGTGAGAAATCTTCTTTTCAAACTATCAGAAAAGGATCGTGCTGCGGGTGGTGTTGCACGGGCTGTGGCAAGAAATTTCAATGAGCTTCCTCAGGATGTGAGGGATATACTTGACATCGATAGAATACAGGAATCATTGCAGAATTACATTCTAGAAAATATTGATGATGAAGATTATGTTTTGGGGATATTCTCCAAAGCCGGGACAAAGATTGAGAGAGATTTTCTTTATGAGATACTTGGGAAATTGAAAGAGAGTGAAGATGAAAAAGTTAGACTGAAGGCATTGGATCGTATTAGGCAGATATCAGAAAGTTCAATTGAAAGATGACCGGTCTTTGCCTCAACCTCTCTTACCCTCACACTCATCCCTTCTATGTATCCTCTTTTTGTACTTATATTCATTCACCCTAAGGAGATCCATCACCCGGATAGGACCGTCTTTTACCAGATTTCGACAGGCCCTATACGCTATCCAGTATGAGTTTTTATCACCTGAACATGCAAGCTCCCCCACCAGATCAAACACAATATCAGGATGCTTTCTTGCAAGGTCGCTCAGGTTATTTCCAACCGAGCTTCTGGGGTAAGCCGAACTCTCTTTAAACATATTTTTGAGGGTAGATACTTAATACTAAATAATTAAACTAATTTTGGACAGAATTTCGACTTATGAGAATACAGCATGTTTTTAGGGATTAATTTTAAGTATTTGCACATAGAGTTGATGTAGATTAGTGTATTAATGATTCTAATTTCATAGAATCAGTTTATTAATATCATATTTGTCTAAAGTGTTTAACTTAGGAGGTTTTGAATGAACGACCCTATTAGATGGTTTGAAGAGGCTAATGACTCTGGAAAATAACGAGGGAGATATAATTGATCAAATATCGTCTTGTATCTCTGAAGACGGTTTTAATGTAGATGAGTTTATGAATTGGAACCCATTTCAAAACTATTTATGGTTTAAGAAACATCTTCCATTTGAGGGGATGAAAATTGAAGTTTGAAATATTATCAGATGAGCAATGGAAATTCATAGAACCACTGTTACCACCTC
>JAXHUQ010000183.1:0-1800 GCA_034189535.1 Halobacteriota archaeon
TTTTAATCTTTTATGTGAAAATAGGAATAAGTACGAGTATGAAGCTAATTGACACTCATGCCCATCTGGATCAGATAAGATCATTAGATGATGCCATTAGTAGAGCAAAATCAATTGGTATCACCGCAATTGTAGCCGTGGGTATGAATCAAAAGTCAAATCAGAAAATTCTGCAGATATCAGAGTCATATGATGGTTTTGTCTTTGTTGCACTCGGTATGCATCCATTTTCAATTGATAGCGATCTGAAAAAAAGTTTGGACTTTATCAGGAACAATATAAAAAATTCTGTTGCCGTTGGTGAAATTGGTCTGGATTACCTCTTGAGTGCAGATAGGGCTTTTCAAAAGAAGGTCTTCAAAGAGCTTCTAAAGATTGCCTTAGAGTATGAGAAACCGGTAATTGTACACACAAGAGGCGAAGGTTCCCATAGTGACGCCCTTGCGATACTAAGAGATTTTGGAGTAAAAAGGGCTGTCTTTCATTGGTACAGCGGACCACTTGAGATTCTCAAGGATATACTGAGTTTTGGCTACTGTGTATCCGCAACACCTTCTATTGTTGAAAGAGAAGAACACAGATCGGCAATCAAGATTGTTTCTTTAGATAAGTTGATGCTTGAGACCGATTCACCGGCGAAGGGTTACGAACCAGTTGACCTTGTAAAAGCTTTAAGCTATGTTTCAAAGCTCAAAGGGACGACTGAAGAAAAATTAGCCGAATATACCACAAATAACGCTTTAAAGTTCTTTGAGATAGATATTTGATCGATCAACTTACTCTTCGCTCAGAGGCGTCAGGACAAAGTAGTCTTCCCCATCCTTCTCAGATCGTTCTATGTATAGGGCACTCTCGAGCATCCCCAGATGGATCTTTGCATCCTGGGAAGTCATACTGAAAGCTTCCATTATCTCACTAGCTCTTTTTCCATCTCCAATAAAGGCAAGAATATCTCTTCTCTTCTTATTCTGCATAACCTTCCATAAAAGACGGTGCCATTCGGTGTAATCACTAATTTTACCTTCCTTTAGCATCTCTTCGATCCATTCGTCCTTTATCTTCTTCATATCATTGTTCTTATCTATGGACATGATGTTTCTCACCAGGATTTATGGTCAGGTTTAATCAGGTAGTCTTACTCCCTGATATGTCTCATTATGTGGGGTATCTCGGGAAGTATTATCTCTGACATGGCAAGTTCCACTGCATTTGGTGATCCCGGAATACAGAATATGAGCTTTCCCTTGATAACTCCTGCAATCGCTCTGGAAAGAACCACTGCACTACCGACCTCCTCCACACTTTTGTATCTGAAGAGCTCGCCAAACCCGGTGATCTCCTTTTCCATCATAGGAGAGACGGCCTCGATCGTGACATCTTTTGTTGCAAGTCCGGTGCCCCCTGTAGATATTATGACATCTGCACTACCTCTCACCAGTTGCGATACCTTCACTTCAATTGCAAGTTTATCGTCAGGTAGTAGATCATACTCTACCACCTCATGCCCACCCTCTTCAAGCATTCTCCTGATCAGATCTCCGGACTTATCATCGATCGTTTCACCATTCACGAGTTCGCTATATCTTGATGAACTGATTGTAAGTACGGCAGACTTAAAATGCATCTTTATCCCTCTCTTGTGCTCATGAGTACTCATTTTATTATCTTCCTTATTTCACTTATTGGTCCCTCAAGAATCATTAAAGCTGTTGTCAAGTGAGGTGTGCAGTTCATCTGATTAGGAATTTTATATAACGGTTCCTATGTGTAAAGTTCCAGAGAAGCGAGGATTTGGGTGGA
>JAXHUQ010000184.1:0-1764 GCA_034189535.1 Halobacteriota archaeon
GCAGACGTATCGGTAACAATCAAAAGATAATCAACATTTTTCTCCCTTTTGCTATCATCGGATTTATACTGGTGACTTATAACGAGTATAGGGTTAGCAAGAAACTTGGCATTTCTGTAACTACTTTGGGAGCTGCGCCAAACAAGTGGCTGATGCATTATTTTGGAACCCGTACAGATGAAACAACAGTCAAATTTATTAAAGCACTTTCAATTGAATCACATTACGGATTGCTGGCTACATATGGTCCGGCCATTATTGCTAACTGAATTTGTGATTATAAACCATCTTTGGGCGCCATTCCCGAACCAGGTACAGAAACTTTAGTCACTTTTCAAAATCCGAAAACAATGGAATTTGACAGAAGCATGAAAAGAAAACTGAATCGTGTAGATCAAGTGGTCGTCATGGGAGCGGGCTTCGGTCTATGAGTATTGGAATATACCGATGGGAAAAATGTAAAGGTTTTTGAACTGGATTTAAAGGATGCTCAAAATCTGAAACTAAAGACCATGAAAAAAGCTGGTATCGACCATGATTGGATCGCCTATATTCCAGTTGATTTTAATAACGAATCATGGGTTGAAAAAATCCTTGCTAGCAGTTTCGACAAAACTAAGAAAAGCTTTTTTATGATAAAGGGTGTAACGGCATACCTTTCTGAAGAGGGTGTTAGAGATACTCTAAAAAAGGTTGCTGATATGAGTGCCATAGGAAGTGTGGTTACCCAGGATTTCTTTTTAAAAGAATTCATAAAAAGAGTGCAGAGGTTATCAGCGACAATGAGGGCTCTTGATTTGTTTGGTATAGATATGTCTGAAGACGAAGATGTAAAAAAATCGATAGAATCTCTTTTAAAGGACATCGGATTAACATTGACCAACCTGAGTCTATATGGGGAAAAATGGAAAACGAAAAAACCATTTTGCGCTATCACTGAGGCAGAAAAAAATTGACCTTTTACTTAACTAGGCTCTGCACTTAACGGTAATTCCGCTCGCTATATTGCCGCTGGTGAGCTAAAGCGTTAAATAAGAAGGCAACCTTGAGATTCAAGCAACAGACTGATCGCACAAAAGCAGTTATGCGACTCTGGGGTTTTGTACTCGTCCACCAAAATCCAACCGAAAGCACTGCATTACGTGCGACTTGGCGCTCTCAGTCATTCAATTATTGATCTCAATCATATACCAAGAAGACTTTATCAAATTAATCCGTTGTTTATATGATATTCCCAACTATATAAAGGTCTTATATACATAATAGAAAATTGTATATATGATGGGTATATACATAGGGTTAGTAGGGTAAGGCTGGACGGTTCAACCAAGTATTACGTTTCGCTTAAACGGCCCAACAGAGTACTAATCACCCACTGGAGTATAATATGGATGAAACAATCCTAAAATTTAAGGATAAACTAAATAAAGAATTAAGGAGCGGTCTTTACTCGCTTTTAATACTCCTGGCAATGGATCATATAAAAGAACCTACATATGGCTATCAAATAGGACAGACGATAGATAAATTGAGCGACGGTAAATTTGTGCTGAAGGATGCAACGATATATCCATTGCTCAGGAACTTTCAGAAGAAGAAGCTTATTGAAGGATTCTGGGCGGAGCCAACCAAAGGACCGGTGCGAAAGTACTACAGTTTGACAGAAGCAGGAGAAGAGGCCTTAAAAATAGGCTTAAATGAGTGGAATGATCTTGTCTTCACCACTCAGAGTATAATTGGACATATGAAGGAGAAAGAATAAAA
>JAXHUQ010000185.1:0-1742 GCA_034189535.1 Halobacteriota archaeon
TGGCGACCTCCTTTGTCTACCGACTCCAGAAGATACGAGTTATCGCTACTTAGGCAGGTATAAACATCAAGTGGTGTTACCTCAGCTTCTACCTTCATACATAGCTCTGCAACAACCGGCCACCCATTTCTCATCTTCTCGATCTCGGCAACAAATTCATCTTCATTGACTGTAAATTTCAATTACTTCACCCATCTGTTGTATATATTTGTACAATGTAGTATACTATTTAACATAATATATAAATTTTGTCATGTATTAACCAAATTAATACATTATATCTTGAGCCTAGTCTGGGATAATTGTAATGAAAAAAGCGGAATATATGGGCAGAAATATTGGCAAGCCTGGTACCTATAAGTACGGGATATGGTGCCTGGAGGTGAAGGCGATAGATTTTTTACGCTCGGATAGGGCGATAAAAATTATAAATAATTTCTCTGAAGTTGAAAATAGGCGCAAATTAGGATTAATAAGAATTCATTGTTGAATGAATTTTTTATTTTCAAGAGATCAGTCGAAGCAAAATGCCTATATGAAACAGGTGGTATTATTCAAGCATCAAAAAAAATTCTAATAAAGGATTATTGTATTTATTTCGATGAATTAGGAGTGACGTATAAAAATTTAAAATAGAGAGGGAGTAATTGTGATATTTCTGTTCAATCGCAGTGGAAAAGAGGCAGATAGATTATATAAATTGGGCTGTCTTCTGAGTAAAGAGGGAAGGGACCTTGAGGCGATTGAAGAATATGAAAAAGCCATAAAGAACAAGTTCGAGTTTAAAGAAGCATGGGGAAATATGGCTAATTCACTGGTAAGGCTTGATCGATATAAGGAGGGCATAACCTGCTACGATATGGCACTTGTCTTTGATTCCAAGTATCTTTTTGCATTACGAAACAAAGCTGCATGTTTATCTAAGATGGGTCAATTTGAAGAGGCGCTTAAGTTGTTCAATGAGGTACTTAAATTAGAACCCTCCGATAAAGAAGCATGGTATAACAAAGGACTCGTATTGGCAGAACTTGGACGGAAGGAAGAAGCTATTGAATGCTATCAAAAATCTGGAAAACATGATGGAGGGTATGGTAAGATCGATGAACATGCAAAGGCGGTTGAATGGAATAATAAGGGAGTTATGGCACGAGATAAAGGAAATGACATAGAAGCATTGGATTACTTTTCAAAAGCATTAGAATGTAATCCCACTTTCGTGGAAGCATGGCTTAGCAAGGGTAGTTGCTACTATCGGCTAAAACAATACCAAAACGCTCTCGATTGCTTCGATCAGGGCATCATAATCAATCCTGAAGATGATCGAGTATGGGGCAACAAAGGATGCCTGCTTGACGATATGCATAAATATCGAGAAGCTCAGTCGAGTCTGGAACAAGCCCTTGCGCTTAATCCTGAATCTCCTGAGCATCATTTCAATATCGGATTGGTCTATCAAAATTTACAGCAATTCAATAAGGCAAAAAAGAGTTTTAAGAAAGCAATTGAGTTAAAACCAAATTATACCAAGGCAATTCAAGCTCTCAACATGCTGAAGATGAGATGAATCAATATTTTAATTAATCAAAGCTTTTCGATTATTCTGATTATTAAAGTGATGAAAGAGCCTGTCCCCCAATCTGTTATCAACACTGACACTTAAGGTTAACTGTTGTGCAAACCCATAAAAAGCTCCCGACTTTAGATGCCGAATTGGCTACTGACGTCCGAATCGTACCGATAAT
>JAXHUQ010000186.1:0-1742 GCA_034189535.1 Halobacteriota archaeon
TAGCTCGATTTAATAATTGTATAAATAGAGATGAAATTATGAGGTTTATTTCAAAAAAGTTTTTGGTAGTGTTTTTAACTCTACTTGCAATCTCGATGATGACGCCGGTAACAGCAGCAGGAACAACATGGTATGTAGATGGTAGTGGAGGAGCAGATTATACATCCATACAAGCCGCGGTGGATGTGTCAGGTGCAGGTGACACAATCATCGTAAGAGATGGCACTTACACTGAGAATGTGGATATTAAAGTGGCTCATTTGAGTATACTATCTGAGAACGGATCAGATTCTACCATAGTTCAGGCTGCCGATATGTCAGATCATGTCTTCAACGTGACTAAAGATTATGTGAATATCAGTGGTTTTACTGTTGAAGATGCAAAGACCTATTGGGGGATTGCAGGAGTGTATCTTGATTCGATTGAGAACTGTAATATCTCCAACATCAACGCAACTAACAACGTCTTTGGTATTATCTTAAATTCAGTGGAAAACAGCAATATTTCTATAATCAACGCATCAAATAACGAGTTCGGCATTTCCTTAAGTTCTTCGAGATTCAACACAATTACGAATAACAACGCAAACTCGAATTGGAACTACGGCATTATCCTCGATGATTCAAGCTACAACATACTCGAAAACAACAACGTAAACTCGAACGCTGAAATCGGGATTTACCTGCGAAATTCGTGTAACCACAACACACTCACGGGCAACACCGTATTAGAAGATGTCGGCTGCATCCTTATCGAAAATTTAAACGATAATAATCTTATATACAACAACTACTTCAATAACGCTATGTCCGTCGATTCCGGAAACAACATCTGGAACATAACAAAAACACCAGAAACAAACATAATAGGTGGACCATACCTAGGAGGCAATTACTGGTCGGGTTATTCTGGTTTTGATACTGATGAAGATGGACTTGGAGATACATCTTATAGTATCACCGGCGGATCAAATCAAGACATGTTTCCGCTTGTAAAGGACTTCTTCATCTCTTGTGATAGTTCAGGTGATGAGAAGAATATGTTTATGCCAGGTGAAGGGATTTACGTTAAGGCTGAGGGACTTTCACCGTCAACATCATACAAGGTATGGATTCAGGACAATCCTGTAAATGATGGTGATGCTTTAATTGCTTCCGAAGATCCTTCAGGAATTCAGGAAGTTGTTACATCAGATGGAAGTGGAAGTATATCGCCTACGCTGATATGGGATATACCATCAGACGCAGCAGTAACCCATCATGAGTATGATATTGTACTTGACAATCAGAGTGGCACGAATGTTGGCGTGTATAATTCAGCCTCTGATCGGATAGATTCTGCAATTGCTGCCGGTGTCACGGCACCTGTTCCTGAGCTTACCTCCATTGCAATGGTGCTTATGGGTATTGCAGTGATTTTGGGGTACGTTCGGAATAATAAAGAGAAGTGAAGGTAAGACGTGGTCTTGCCTTTTATTTTTTTAATCTTCAATTGTTTCTGTTATTTAAATTTATAATAAGAATATGTAGGGTACTATGCGGGTAATATGCTACTATAAGTACACAGTATTAGGTAGTATGTATCAGAGGTGCATATTTGGCAATTAACGTACTCAAAAACAAAATTTTAAATTCAATCTTCCCTTCCAGTCTTCTGGTATATGTTACTAAAAAACTAAAATCCCATGACTATCTGTGAAATAACCTCCAAAAGCGCTCTCGTGAAATCTGGTCTTCCGGGT
>JAXHUQ010000187.1:0-1737 GCA_034189535.1 Halobacteriota archaeon
TTAAAAATAGGCTTAAATGAGTGGAATGATCTTGTCTTCACCACTCAGAGTATAATTGGACATATGAAGGAGAAAGAATAAAAAGAGGTGAGAACGTGTTTCTGATAGGACTTTCAATTGGCGCTCTAATCACCTTGGTGGCTGTTATGGGATACTTTTTAGCACCCAAAATTGGTCCAAATCCGTGGTTTGGAGTAAGGATAGGTTATACTTTCATCGACAGAGGAGTTTGGGATGAAGTCAATAGGTACGCAGGTAAGCTTCTTACAATAGTAGGTGTCTTCTTGATGATACTTTCGCTCTTTCTCGAAGTGGACCCCGCAGATCAGGAAAAGATTGCAGAGACGATAATAATCTTTGCAATAGTTATGATATGTCTATGCGTACTGGTCCTTATTCGAATATATCTCAGATCGGCTTATATGGCAGAGGAATTAGATGGTAGAAAAACCACAGATAAAACGTTAAGAAGATTGGAACCGTTGGAGATTCATTGGATCTATGGCGCGGCTCCAATAATCGCTTTTCTGGCTCTGGTCTTACTATTATTTACATATTACGCAGAACTTCCGCAGGAGATGGCTTCAAGATTCGATCTGAATGGTAATCCCGTTGTATGGATGGACAAAGGCGATTACATGGCCCTTTATCTGGTGGCCTCGCTTTCCTTTCCGACTATGGCTCTTATAATTATGCGAGTAGGAGTCCGATATCCTATGTATTTCTATCCCGGTTTCATAAATATAAAGAGAGAAGATTATATTAGGGTTACGTGTTTGATTGCTTTTTTTACCACACTTGACTTGTTTCTAATTCAAGCATACATCATTTTCATAAATATCAGTGAAACTTTTCCGGCACCAAGCTACAAATTATTGATAGAGAGTTCGCTTTTCGTCCTATTCATTCCTATCATTTGGTTAACAATACATACTTACCAGGTAAGACGCGAAAATGAGGTGATGGAGTGATACCATTGGGATTGATTATTGGATTTGTGTTTGGTTTTGAAATTATCAGTATAGGAATTTTTTATCATTATAAAATCTCTAAAATGGGCCCAAATCCGTGGTTTGGACTCAAAAGTGGCTATACACTAATCGATGATGAATCTTGGTATAAAACGAATAGATATATTGGGAAAATCTTAATAATCGGTGGTATTTCATTAATGGTGATCTCATCGATAACTTATGCTGTATCTCTTGATGTTCAGAAAGTCTTGGGCGTTTCTTTGGTAGTTATTGGAGTTTTATTTATTCTACTGGCTGTTTTTTCTCATATGAAGTCAATCCATATTGCAGAGGAACTTAATAGCAGAGAAGAGATAGAAAAGCCGTTGAAGAGGCTTGAGCCGATCAAGGTTCACTTTATATGGATAGCAATCCCTGTAATTGAATTTCTGCTGTTAATCTCAGTCTCTCTTCTGTATTATGAGCGGCTCCCACAAGAAATTATGTTCTCTTTTGATAGAGGGGGAGAGACAGCTACGAATCTGGGCATAGATAAAAATATATACATTACTTTAATTATCTTATTTGGCTCCTTGTTTGCATTTATTAATCCAATATTAGTCCGGATCGAAAAAAGAAGCCCAATATACTTTTACAAAGGAAAATTAAACCTGGGAGAAGAGGACCTCATAAAATTTAATCTGATGTTTTTGATATCCATTGCTTGGTCGTTTATTTTACCCCATGTCAATATAATAAATTACAATTTAAATAAAGAGCCTCT
>JAXHUQ010000188.1:0-1735 GCA_034189535.1 Halobacteriota archaeon
TCCAGTCGTATGGAATCTGAGAGACGAAGTGTATCAGTTCTGAATCATATTTATCCGGTTTGATGAGGCCTCCGGAGGCTGTATTAATTATTGCAGGAATTTTATTTCGCTTCAGTATCTCGATTAGTATTTTGGTCTTTTCTTCGGGCTCGGGATTGGTCATACTGCCAAAGGTAATAAGTAGTATCCGGTCGTGTCTTTCTAAAAAATCGATCAAGCATTTATCCGGTTGCCAGTTCATCGTCTTGTCTCTCTCGTGAAACCCCAGTACCTTAAGATTCTCATTCCAGTAATTGGGTCTTGAGAAAAGAGATGGTGAGATAGTATAGATAGCCTTATTCGATAAAAGGGCATCTTTTACCTCTCTTCGGGTAATCTTTTTCTTGATATCAAACCACTTTATTGTTATCATTACTGTTGTGATCAAACCAAAATTCGCTAATGAGTAGGTTAGTCTGTTCAGAAAGGGGCCATAATTGCTATTAAAAGTGACATGTGTATGATCTCTCACATAGTGCACATAAGGTACAGGGCTTACAAGAATAGCCTTCCCTTTGTTGTTTAGTTCCCAAATAAGGGGGTAAATGGCTTTTCCATTGTAAACAATTCTATCAGGAGCTTCTCTTTCGATCAATTCATATTGTTTATGAACTAACTCTTTATTCACCTCTGTTTGATTCAAAGCAAGTCTTATATATGCAATAAATTTCTTTAAACCTGAGCCTCCCCCTCCTAAAGCTGCCTTTCCCGCGTCACTATCAAGCATCTCGATAAATTTTGTCCCCAAAGAAGCAAATTCGATATTTGAATCTTCAGCAAGATCTCTAAACTGCTCAGGAAAAGCACAGATCACACGATGTCCCTTCTCTATTAAAATATCTGCAATTGCCAAAAAAGGTTCCATATCCCCACGAGTCCCGACTGATATTAGAATTATCTTCATCTCTTCTCCCCGTGATATTTTATTGTTTACGGATTAAACACTTATATCCGTGTTTTCCTTGATTACCTCTTTCAACTTATATTGCATCATTTTTGTGATCTGATCTAATGGAATTGGCTCATTTAACGAAAACTGCACGGAACCCTTTGCGAATTTAAATTCGGACTGTTCCTTCTCGAAGTGCTCAATTGTAGATGGGTGCGGATAAAACCCAATATGTTTTTTGTATAGGGCAAACATTATCTGGCTATCTCTTGTCCCATTTTTTACGAGGCTGATCGCAGAGATGTTGTAGTTAAATGTCTCTTCAGATCCGGGAGCAGCCTTTTTAATTGCGCTTCTTATCTCTCGAAGAACCTGTTGAAATTCAACGAGTTGGGCTCCAATATATTCATCAATTTTGCTTGGGCCTAGGTTCTCTTTCATGGCGTCTGAGGTCTGGATTCGGTGAGAATCGTCTTTTTTAAAATGCATTTTTGTTCTCAGATACAAATTCTTCTACATCATGAATAAAATTCAGAGCATTCTTCTCTATCTGTTGAGTCAAAACCTCCAAATCACTAAAATCAGGATTATCAACCAATATGTGTTCTAAGATCGAATCAACGCCTTTCGCAGGTGGTACAATTTTGTATTTATTCCAATTACTCTCTTTTATCAATTCCCAGTACTTCGTTTGAACCTGCCTATTCACTCCTGATAGCCATACTTCAAATCTAAATGCTTCATGAAGAAAAACGATCGCTATTTTCAATTTCAGATCTTTTATTGATTTTGGAACGATAGAAAAAT
>JAXHUQ010000189.1:0-1734 GCA_034189535.1 Halobacteriota archaeon
TGCAGGGCCAGGATAAAAAGTTGTCAGATCTCATTAACGATAGGCATATTCACTTGCTTGTGATCATAACTATGACGGTTCTGTATAGGATGAAGACGCTTACCGGATTCATCATACCTACATTCGGTAATACGATGTACCATGTGGGGATCATCAGGGAGACTATTGAGACCTCTTTCTATCCAAATTATGAACTATCATACGGCGGTGGGTTCGAGCATTTTTACGTTCCTGCTTATAGGCTTCTCATAACCTCCCTCTCCATAACCTCAGGTGTTGATCCGATGGTTCTTTCCGGAATCGCAACTATTGTAATTGCAGTACTCATCACTCTTGCCATATATTCGATCGGGTACAGGATGGGCAATCAGTATGTTGGCTTATCTGCCGCTCTGTTATCGATCCTATCTCCTGAGCTCACAATATTTACTTCAAGAGCACTTCCTGAATTGCTCGGACTCTTAATGCTCCCTCTGACACTCTATTTCATCATCCGTGATTACAGATCACTTGCAATACTTTCAGCGATGGTTACTGCTCTTACTCATCAGATGACGTTACTTGCTCTTGCATTGACCTTATTCATCTACTCTTTGATGCGGATCAGAAATAAGGAGAAGTTTCTTATGGGATTTCTACCACTCCTTGCCGCATGTCTTACATATGGTGCGTGGCAGGTATACTCGATGGGCACACTCAACATATTTGGTATTGCTCAGATACAGTATCGTGAGGGGACCATTGTTGGTCTTGAGATCTTCGGCAGGATGGGAATTGCAATAATTTTATTTTTGATACCCGGTCTATATACATTCTTTACAGATAAGGTAAATGCTGATCACAGAATGCTACTTGCGTCTTGGTTGATATCTACATTCATTCTGACCAAGAATGATTTGATCTTCGGACTGATCGACGAGAAAGGTATATTCATGGATAGATTTTTCACATTCTTCGTCCAATGTGCAGTCGTAATCAGTGGTTTTGGCTTGTTCTATCTATTAAAAGGGCTGGACGTACAACTATCAAAGGTGAATTCGAATGAAAAAACAGATAGCAGTATCGGGAAGTGACGGATGCGATGCGAATCTCTCGGAATATGCTCTGAAAGTCGCTGAAGAAGTGGGTTACCACATAGCAGAGCACTCGGCAGTATTACTCTGCGGCGGCAGGGGCGGTATCATGGAAGCATCTTCAAGAGGTGCAAAGAGCAACAACGGACTTACGATCGGTATACTTCCTGACGACAAGAGTGCAGCAAACGAGTTTATCGATATCGCGATCACCACAGGAATGGATATGGCAAGGAATTATCTACTGATCAATTCTGCTGATGCGGTTATTGGAATTTCAGGGAGGTGGGGCACCCTCAACGAGATTTCATATTCACTCTGCATCGGAAAACCAACAATTATAATCAAGGGAACCGGAGGTTGGGCAGACCTCCTCTCTGATACTAAAATCGTCAAAGGGTTTGAGATGAGGCCTGCAGTCGCAACTTCTTCAAAAGAGGCAGTTGAGATGGCATTAGAGACGATTGAGAGGTAGCAATCTACTTAATTTCTACACATGGCATGGTCTGTTTTACCATTTTTTGAAGTAATATCTTATATAATAGACTTGTTGCAAAATAACCTCCTTAAAAATTAATTTTTTCACTCCACTCAATCGCAAGAACAGATCAGATGGTAATTCCACAATCCACACGATACCAACATAACCTCATCGTCAAAA